>CALRTD020000419.1:0-4411 GCA_943371015.1 Synechococcus sp. UW140
AAACACTCAAACTTACCGAATCAAGTACGCGCCGCATTGTTTTTCACGAAATCACAAAGCCGGCTATTCTCAAAGCGATTGACCAGCCCCGCACTATCGACAAACATCTTGTTGATGCGCAGCAGGCTCGTCGTGTGCTCGACCGTTTAGTTGGTTTTGAGCTTTCTCCCATTCTCTGGAAAAAAGTAAAACCATCGCTGTCAGCAGGCCGTGTGCAGAGCGTTGCTGTTCGTCTTATTGTAGAGCGCGAACGCGAAGTAACCGGTTTTGAAAGCACATCTTCATTCCGGGTCACTGCTGTGTTTGATGTAAACGGACAAGCCATGAAAGCTGAGCTGGGTGCACGTTTCAGTTCGGCAGCAGAGGCACAGGCTTTTCTTGAAAAATGCCGGAATGCTCAGTTCAACGTAAGCAGCCTCGAAACAAAACCTGCCCGCCGTTCGCCCGCTGCGCCTTTTACTACTTCTACACTTCAGCAGGAAGCCAGCCGCAAACTTGGTTTCTCGGTGAAACGTACCATGACTGTTGCCCAGCGACTTTACGAAAGCGGTAAAATCACCTACATGCGTACCGACTCAGTTAACCTGTCGGATCTCGCAATGGGTGCTGCGGCCAACATGATCGGTACTAATTATGGTGAGCGCTATTCAAATCCGCGCCGCTACAAAACCAAGAGTAAAGGCGCTCAGGAAGCTCACGAAGCCATTCGCCCCACCTATCTCGAAAACAATACAATCGACGGCGAACGCGATGAGCAACGCCTGTATGATTTGATCTGGAAACGTACCGTTGCTTCTCAAATGGCTGATGCCGAATTGGAGAAAACAACTGCGGTAATCAGCATCTCAACCACATCCGAAACATTTACCGCACAAGGCGAAGTGCTCAAATTCGACGGCTTCCTGAAAGTGTACATGGAAGGTACCGACGATGAAGGCGAAGAAAAGCAGCAGGAAGGTATGTTGCCTGTGCTCAACAAAGGCGATGTGCTTAGCGCCCGGAATATTGCTGCAACACAGCGATTCACCCATCCGCCGGCACGCTACACGGAAGCCAGCCTGGTGAAAAAACTCGAAGAACTGGGCATCGGCCGCCCGTCAACATACGCGCCAACGATTTCTACCGTTCAGGATCGCGAGTATGTGGTGAAAGAAGACCGAGAAGGCCGCGAACGCCGCTACGAAGTTCTTACACTCGAAAAAGGAAACATCACCGCCGAAACTAAAACGGAAAACACCGGAGCCGAAAAAGCCAAGCTTTTCCCGACAGATATCGGAACAGTTGTTACTGATTTTCTTCAGCAGTATTTCCCGAAAATCATGGACTACAACTTTACCGCATCGGTAGAGGAGGAGTTTGATGAAATTGCCGACGGGAAAATGGACTGGCGCAAAATGCTGGAACAGTTTTATCGTCCGTTCCACAAAGATGTTGAGGAAACTGCCGAAACATCAGAACGCGCCAGCGGCGAGCGTTTGCTGGGCATTGATCCGGCCAGCGGGAAAAATCTGTATGCCCGCGTAGGTCGCTACGGTGCATTAGTGCAGATTGGTGAGAGTGATGATCCGGAGAAAAAATTTGCCAGCCTTCGCAAAGATCAGCGCCTCGAAACAATTACCGTTGAAGAAGCACTCGAACTCTTCAAACTTCCGCGCATTGTTGGTGTGTTTGAAGAAAAAGAAATGAAGGCCAACATCGGCCGCTTCGGTCCATACATTGTGCATAACAATGCTTTTGTTTCGATTCCGAAAACCGATGACCCGATGTCGATAACAGCCGAACGCGCAGTAGAACTCATTCTCGCAAAACGCCAAGCCGATGCTGAGAAAGAGATCAAAGTATTCCGCGAAGAAGGCCGTGAAGATGTTCGTCTGCTCAACGGTCGCTGGGGCCCGTATCTCGCTATCGGCAAGAGCAATTACAAACTGCCCAAAAATACCGATCCGAAAATTCTGAGTCTCGACGAGTGCCTTGCACTTGCCGAAGAGCAGGACAAAAATCCTTCGCCTTCGCAGCGCAAAGCAGCAGCCAAGAAAGCAGCGGCCGAAAAAGTAAAAGAAAAGAAAGCGCCCGCAGCAAAGAAAAAGGCTCCAGCAACGAAGAAAAAAGCGGCCCCTAAAAAAGCTACGGCTAAGAAATCAGCTAAGAAGTAGGTTTAATTATCTAAACCTCTGCAAACCTTCAAGGTTTACGTAAACCTTGAAGGTTTGTAGAGGTAAACTACTTTTCAACATCCTGTTTACAATATCTCTGCAGCCCGCCAACATGGCGGGCTGTATCTTTTCTTCATCTTTGTATTATAACCATCAGAACAGCAATTATGTCAAGCGCCACAGATTTTTCAGACTTCTTCGCTCCGGTTGATTTTGACCGGATTTCGGGCGGGCGGCCTTACCAGGCTTCTCAGTTCGGGAGTTTGATGCAAATTCATACCGCTCAGAACGGCTATCCCGCTCACGAAGGCGCAAAAATGGCATTGATAGGCGTTTGCGAAGGCCGCCGCAGCGAAGGCAACGACGGCACAGCCCTTGCGCCCGACACCATTCGCGAATATCTGTATCAGCTGCACGCTGGCCCGTGGCCGCTGCAAATGATTGACCTCGGGAATATTACTGCCGGACATACACCGGCTGACACTGATTTTGCACTGAAAACCGTAATGGGGGCTTTGCTCCGCCAGAATATTATTCCGGTTATTCTCGGTGGCGGACAAGATCTCACATTTGCACAGTATCTCGCTTACGAAGCTGTAGAACAAACAGTGAACCTGCTGACCATCGATCATAAATTCGACATCGGCGGTTCGGGCGATGAACTCAACAGTACTTCCTACCTGAGCCGGATTATTTTGCATCAGCCTAATTTCCTGTTCAACTTCAGTAATCTGGGTTATCAAACTTACTTCGTTGAACAGTCGTCGGTTGATCTGATGGCTAAGCTCAATTTCGATATTCACCGGCTGGGGCAGGTGAGGAGCGCCCCTGAACTTGCCGAACCGGTGATCCGCAATGCCGATCTGATCAGCTTTGATATTGGCGCGGTGCGTTTGGGCGAAGCACCCGGCAATGCCAATGCAACGCCAAATGGTTTTACCGGCGATGAAGCCTGCCGCCTTGCCCGGTATGCCGGCATCAGCGATAAGCTCAGTTCGTTCGGGATTTATGAAATCAATCCGGCTTTTGATTTTCGCGGACAAACCGCACATCTTGCCGCGCAGATGGTCTGGTGTTTTGCCGATGGATACTATAACCGAAAACAGGATTTCCCGTTTTCAGACAAAACAGATTACACACGGTTTCGTGTTTTCCTCAAGGATCACAAGCATGAAATTGTGTTTTATAAAAGCTCCCGCAGCGACCGTTGGTGGATGGAGGTACCCTATCCGCCGAACCAGAAACTGCGGTTTGAACGGCATGCCCTCGTGCCCTGCAGCTACAGCGATTATGAAGTAGCCTGCAATGAGGAAATGCCCGACCGTTGGTGGCAAACCTTTCAGAAGTTAAGTTGAAAACCGAACCGTGTAAAGAAAAACGAACATGGAAACGTTGAAAAATTCTTGCATTATCAAAACGAATAACTATCTTAGCCACCGGCTGTGCCATATCAGTACAGTTATTCGTGTGGCAAAACACTTGCGATCTATGAAGAAAACCCTTACCACGCTTGCACTTGCGGTTTGTGCCCTGACTGCCTCAGCTCAGCAGGATCCACAGTTTACGCAGTTCATGTTTAACAAAATGTTTATGAATCCGGGCTACGCTGGTATGCGTCACGCCCTGTGTTTCACAGGCATTGCACGCCAGCAGTGGGCTGGTTTCGACGGAGCTCCCCAAAGCGGAGTGTTCTCCGGCGATATGTTTGTCCCCAAACTTCAGGGCGGCGTTGCACTCAACGTAATGTATGATAAGCTCGGCTTCGAGCAGAATATGGCCTACCGTGCAGCCTATTCGTACCACCTCCGTTTCAACGGTGGTTATGAAAATGGCGGAAGCACCCTCGGCATTGGCGTAGAAGTTGGCGCACTCAGCAAACGCGTTGGCCCAACCGGCAGCGATCAGTGGCTGGCTACAACCAACTGGCAATTAGATCCATCTGTTCCGCCGCAAATCAAGAAAACTAATTTTGATATGGGGTTTGGCCTCTGGTTTGAGCGTCAGAACATGTGGTTTGGCCTTTCATCAACCCACTTACCTGCTTCAGTAATAGATGATGGCTCTGTTACCATTGGTACAACAGCTCACTCATTAGCTTACAAGCTGGCACGTCACTATTTCCTTACAGGTGGTATGAAATTTCCGCTTGGTGATTGGGAATTGCGTCCGTCATTCCTTGTTAAGTCTGACGCAACTGTAACCCAGTTCGATATCAATGCACTTATGGTTTACAACAATCAGTTTTGGGGAGGTCTTTC
>CALRTD020000420.1:0-4404 GCA_943371015.1 Synechococcus sp. UW140
TTACTTTTTCCCAATCAAGCACAGTGTCGGTAAGCAATTCAAATCCATAGTCATTCATTGAAATTGAAAATGACATGGGTTCAATTTGTGTAAGCCTCCAGGCCAGCAATGCAGCAAGTCCTTCGTTAACCTGCCGTCCATCGAACGTATAAAAAAATAAATGCTGTCCTTCTTTAGATGTGCAGATTTCAATAAGAAATTGATTTTGTGCAGGCATGAGCGAAAGTTCATCCTGCCGCTGAAACAAAGGTTTCAGTAATTGCAGTTCGGTATCTGTTTCAGTTCCGTTGTGTACATCCGTCATTTTTTTGCGCAGCAGTTCCGAAAGCTGCGAAGAAAGCGGCATACGGCCTCCCATATATTGCGGCACCAATGCTTTTTTTGCTTTAGATGCACGCACCAGCACTTTCATATCTTTAATCATAACCAGTTCAAGAGTGCGGCCTGAGAAGAAAAAAGTATCACCCGGTTTGAGACGCGTGATGAAGTATTCTTCAACAGAACCAATGTAGCCTCCCGAAATAAATTTTACGGTAAGCATACTGTCGCTGACAATGGTTCCGATTCCGAATTTGTGCCGCCGTGCAATGCGCTGGTCGGTTACGTAGTAATTACCGTCTTCGCCGCGTACTACTTTTGCATACTCACTGTATGCCTGCAGCGATGGACCTCCGGTAATGATAAACTGCATTACCTGATTCCATTCGTCGGCAGTGATTTCAGCAAACGCATTTGTGGTACTGACTTCACGCAGAATGGTTTCGGCATTAAATCCGCTGCCAACGGCCAGAGTGACCAGATATTGCGCCAGCACATCCCACGCGCGCACTACAGGAATTCGTGATTCAATTCGCTGCTCGTTTACAGCAGTGCGCAGCGCCGCAGCTTCCATTAATTCCAAAGCATGTGCGGGCAAAAACCAGATCTTGCTTTCGGCTCCGGGCTGGTGACCGCTGCGGCCGGCGCGTTGCAGAAAGCGCGCAACACCTTTAGGCCCGCCAATCTGAATTACTGTATCAACGGGCCGAAAATCAACACCAAGATCAAGACTTGATGTGCAAATAACGGCCTTCAGAATTCCCGAATGCAGCGCATCTTCGACCCAGGTTCTTATTTCTGTGCTGAGTGATCCGTGATGCAGGGCAAGCTGTCCGGCCAGATGCGGCGCCGCTTCCAGCAATTGCTGATACCAGATTTCCGCCTGTGCACGGGTGTTGGTGAAAATAAGCGTAGTGCGCGATGCTTCAATGACAGGAACAGCTTTGTGCAGTAATTTCACACCGAGATGTCCAGCCCACGGGAAGTGATCTACTGTATCCGGTAAAATAGTAGATACGGTTATCTTTTTTTTGATATCGGCTTTTACAAACTTGCTTTTGCGCTGAATAGCCTCTTTACCCAGCAATACTTTTTCTGCTTCTTCAAGATTACCAATAGTTGCCGAAATGCCCCATATCCGCACCTCAGGCCGTAAACCTTTGAGTCGCGAAAGCGCCAGTTCAACTTGCGTGCCGCGCTTGTTGCCCATCAGTTCATGCCATTCGTCAACCACAATGGTTTCGAGTTGCGCAAACAAGTTTTCATAGCCTTTTTGCGCAAGCAGAATGTGTAAACTTTCGGGTGTGATTACCAGTGCCTGGGGCATTGATTTTTTCTGCTTTTGCTTTTCGGCACTCGATGTATCGCCGGTGCGGATTGCTGCTTGCCACGGAAGATTTATTTCTTCACAAGCTTCCTGCATCGCATTGCGAATATCCCGCGCCAGCGATCGTACCGGTGTAATCCACAAGCAGCGCAGTCCCGAAGTTTTTTTCTCTTTTCGTGCTGCGGCTTCTGCTATAACCGGAAGCCAAACAGCAAATGTTTTTCCGCTTCCGGTGGGTGCATTCAGCAGTCCGGAATAACCTTCGCGGTAGGCATCAAATACCTCGCGCTGAAAAGGAAATACTTTCCATTTGCGGCGTTTGAACCAGCCATTGAATATTTGCTCTGCATCAGGCTTTTTCACGGCTGTTCTTGTTTTGAAGAATAAATATTCAATAATGCCTGCAATGTTTCAAGTGTATCTGCATCACGCATTACTTTATCTTTTCGCCAGCGATTGATGCGAGGAAATCGCAGCGCAATGCCCGAACGATGCCGGGGTGATGGATTGATTCCTTCAAAAGCAAGCTCAAACACCAGTTCAGGTTTCACACTTCTTACCGGACCAAATTTGTCAACTGTATTGCGTTTTACAAAAGCATCAACTTCCTTAATTTCTGCATCTGTTAAACCTGAGTAAGCTTTTGCAAACGGCACCAGTTGATCGCTATTCCAAACAGCAAAAGTATAGTCAGTATATAGGTTTGCTCTCCGGCCATGTCCGCGCTGTGCGTAAATGAGTACAGCATCAACAGTAAGCGGATCAACTTTCCATTTCCACCAGCTACCGCGTTTTCGGCCGGTTTCATAAACTGAGTCGTTGCGCTTCAGCATCAGGCCTTCACTTAGCTCATCACGCGAATTTGCTCTCAGTTCTTTTAGTTCTTCCCACGAAGAAAAAGCCAATCGGGGTGATAATTTTAACGATTGAATAGTTGAGTTTTCAGCAATAAGAGTTTCCAGTTT
This sequence comes from Synechococcus sp. UW140, assembly GCA_943371015.1. GTDB lineage: Bacteria > Bacteroidota > Bacteroidia > Palsa-965 > Palsa-965. The sequence goes on from CALRTD020000420.1 coordinate 2,611, forward strand.
TTCTCTTCTCGAACTCAATGATTCGTTGCGAATATCGCGTCCTTCAAACTCCAGAAGATCATACGCCAAAAATACAATTGGCGCTTCTTTCAGGAGTTTTGGGGTAATGTTTTTTCTTCCGTTTCGTTTTTGCATGATGTGGAAAGGCAGCGGTTTCCCATCTTTCCACGGAATAATCTCCCCGTCAATAACAGTTCCCTGCGGCAATACTTTCAGAAGTTCAGTAAATTCGGGAAACATTTCTGTAACAAGTTCTTCTCCTCTCGACCAAACAAATAATTCATCACCGCGCTTAATTATTTGTCCGCGAATTCCATCCCATTTCCATTCAGCCTGCCATTCGGCAGGTTGCCCCAGATCATCAAAAGCAACATCAAGAGCATAGGCGAGGCAGAACGGGTATGGTTGTGAGAGACGATCGTTTGTGTTTTCACTCAGCAAGAGTTTTTCCAAGCTTGTTTCTTCGGGCTGCCAGTTGCCCATGAGACGATGTGAAACCGAAGCTTCGTTCATGTTGAGCACTTTTGCCAGTGCGCGTACTACAAGCTGTTGGGCCACACCAATGCGAAAACCACCGGTGATGAGTTTATTGAAAACAAACTTTTCGTAGTAGTCAAACCTGTTCCAGCAATTGATGATGAATGTTTTTTTTTCAGCATCATCGGCATCGCGAAGCCGGATGAGTTGCTGCATGAACTCTTCAAGCGTTTCAGTAGTTGCCGATTTTCGGTGCGGTAATAGAAGAGCTACAGTTTCGGCCATATCGCCAACTACACTGTAACTTTCTTCAAATAGCCAGTCGTTTATTCCCGCCGCCTCTGCAGCCCAGAGTCTAAGCAATGAGGAGCGTACAATGCTTTTGGGTTTTCGGCCGGAGAGCAAAGCAACAGCTCTGAGGCAGTCTTCATGCGGAGCAGAGGAAAAATAGCGAACGAGCGCTTCTGTTTTTTCTCCTGTTTTATTGGTGCTGTCGAGTTGTTCGATGAGGGTGGCAAACTGCTTCATTCGGATTTTTCCTCCTTGTTTTCAGTTTGCTGCTCATTGATTTCGCTGAGTTCGCCGGCGTATTCGGTTTTTGCTTCGTAAGCGCGGATACCTTTTGTTTGCAGCCACTTTGCAAAAACCGCAGTGTAGCCGTGTGTAACAATTACCTGATCACATCCGCAGGCATCCACGGCGGTATTGAGCTGATCCCAGTCGGCATGATCAGAAAGCGCGAAACCACGATCAACCGCCTGTCGGCGACGTGCACCGCGCAGTCCCATCCAGCCCGAGGCAATGGCGGTGGAGCAGGGCTGGAGCTTGCTGAGCCAGTTTGCACCGCTCGCCGAAGGCGGAGCAATGACCAGCGCGCCACGCAGCTCGGCTTTGGTAACAGAAGCATTAAGCAGCAGCGGATTCCGAAGTTTCAATCCGGCTTCAGTCAATGCCTCGTTCATGCTCTGAATAGCAGGATGAACATAAATAGCACCAATACTTGCATCTACGTTTTCAAGTATGCGCTGCGCCTTTCCCAGTGCATACCCATAAATCAGCGCTGTTTTGCCTGTTTCAACGCAGTGTTGCCACCAGGTATTTATTTCGGTAAAAATTTCAGCTTGCGTTTTCCAATGATAAACCGGTAAACCAAATGTTGATTCGCTGATAAATGTATGGCACCGCACTGGCTCAAACGGCTGTGAAACACCATCATCCTCTAGTTTATAGTCGCCGGAAGCAACCCAAACTTCGCCTTTGTACTCAACCCGGATTTGTGAAGATCCCGGAATATGGCCGGCCGGATGAAAGGAGACT
>CALRTD020000421.1:0-4383 GCA_943371015.1 Synechococcus sp. UW140
CCATTATACACAGATGCACTGGTGTAGGTACCTGCAGATGTTAATGAAACAGTAACCTGTCCGCTTGCGGCTGCGGTAAAATAAAACACTTCATCTTCTCCGTTGTAATAGTTTGATGTTCCGCAAATGGCCGAAACATTAGTGGGAGTAATGTCATTTATTTTTCCGCAGGTTGTTCTTCCGGTCGAGTTGTAGGGCAGGCTGATGCTGTTTACCCCTGTACCGAGAGCAGCTACGCAATTGGCAGCCGGTGCCGAAATTGTAAGATTAGTATAGGTAAAGCACGATGAACCGTCGAGAACAACATAATAAGTTGTTCCGGCTGTAACACACACTGAAAGAGTTGGATCAAAGCCAGAGTTGGAGGCTTCGCAGGTACCGCCGTTGCATCCGGCATTACTCGGACAGCCGCTGTACATATACAACCCGGCGCTGAATGTTGTTGATGAAAGCGCAACAGTAACCGCACCGCTTGCAGAAGGAGTAAACGCCCATACACGGTCTTCACTGCCCATGTAAAATGAACTTCCGCAGGTTACTGCGTTTGACGCATTGAGGTTATCAACCGAGCCGCAAGTTGTGCCCGCTCCTGAAACAAAAGGTAGTGATGCAATGGCCGAGTAACCGGTGCCCAGCAAACTGCTGCACGAGGGGGCAGTTGCAGAGGAAACAAGTGAAATATTATCAACTGCATGCGGAGGCTGCGTACCGATAGAACCATCGCAATTGAATGAAAAAACCAAACGCTGAGTTGTACCGGCTATTCCTGTGCAGGGCAGTGATATGGTTACTGTTTGCCAGGTTGCCTGTCCGTTATAGGTACTACCAATTTGTCCGGCAGTAAGCTCTGTTCCGGCTACCGGAGTGGTGGTCGTCGGAACCAGAAATACTTCCATGTAATCGCAGCAAGATTCAGCTACGCCCAGCCAGTTAAAGCTCAGGGTTATGTAGGGTTGCCCAACAGGGAAAGTTACGTTTCGGTAGAAATGCTGTGTACGGGCCTGATTGACATTGTACACGTTTCCGGTGCCGCCATTGTTGGATATATAAGCTGCGCGCGAGCCACTGTTTACAGCGGCTGTACCAACATACCATTTATTTGCCGCCGACGCACCTGCTTGCACATCAGTCCAGTTATTAGCGGCGAAAGTAGTTCCTGTTTCAAAACCACCATCGCCGGCAGGATTGATCAGTGTGGTTTGTGCCGATCCGCGAAACACGCACAATAAAGCAAATACGCAGAAGGATAGTATTTGTTTATGCATGGCTTTAGTTGGTTGAAGGGGTGGTTGTGTTGCTGGCCGGCATTCCGCAGAGTTCTCTTACCTGAGCAATTGTACAGCTTTCTTTTACGTGATACTCAAGCTGAAACTGGTGAAATACAGTTTGCAAAAACTCGTTGCCCGGCTGTCTGTTGCGGTCAACCATAAGCAGAAAAATTGTTTGCTCCTTGCAATAACCATTCACGGAGACTCCATTATTCTGAGCCAGCATTGAAGTAATTAATGGTTGATTTTTTTCACTGATTTTAGGAACCTGTACAATCAGTTCCTCTAAAACAGGTGGTGTAAATGCCATCGACAGAATTACACACAGGAGCAATACGCCAAAGCGAATTGGTTGAGTAAGGCAGGGAATCATAATTTACTTTCAGTTAAGGATTGTGTAATATCCCTGAAATAAATTAAGAATTTTACCTCAACATACTATCAAAAATCAGTTAAACCGTCAAGAGCTTATTTATATCGACAAATTCAATATACTAATCGGCGAAATAGGAATGAGCATAAACGCAAAATCCCGCTGCAAACGTTTTGCAGCGGGACAGCAAGATTTTAGCTGATTATCTATTCGTGAATCAAGCGTGCCGTGTAATTGAAATTTTTACGTTGATCCGTAATTTTCAAAAGATAAACACCTGCGCCGCAGCCTACTAGCTGTGTACTGATCTGGATTCTGCCTCCATCCGTTTGCTTTACTTCGTCTAAAACAACTCGCCCGGCAATATCGGTGACTACAATATGTATTTCATTATTTTCCGGTGATACAAAGTCGAAGAAAATCTCGCCGGTTGTTGGATTCGGATGCAGATTATCAACATAAATAGTTCCGGGATGATAGCTGATCAGAATTATATCAGAAACTGTATTTGCACCATTAAAATCGGTTTGCCGTAGTCGGTAATAGTTTTCGCCTGTGGCTGGGAAGTTATCGGTATAAATGTAGTTCAGTGTCTGAGAACTGTTTCCAGCACCATCAACACGGCCAATCGGCAGGAAGGTAATGCCATCAGTAGAACGTTCGAGGGTGAAGTAATCATTGTTTTCCTCGCTGGCAGTAACCCAGCGGAGTACGTTCTTGTCGCCTTCGTTAGTTCCTGTAAATGAGAGCAATTCAATAGGCAGGGGAGTATTGGTTTGTGCTGCTGCAAAAACCGAGAAGCCGTTTAGTCCGGTGCGCGAAGTTTGTGTTGCAGTACTTGTGGTTACACAGGTTCCCTGCAATCCCCAGGCACTGGAAATGTTTGCCGCTTTCATTACCGTCCAGCCTGCCGCTCCTGCCGAATTGGTAAAGTTTGTGCTGTACAATGTAACATTGTAGTTGCCCGATGTTGGTGTTGCTGAGGCTGTTATTGTCCAGTAACCGTTGTTCAGTGCAGGCAATACATTGTAGTTGGCAATCGTACATTCGCTGGATACCGGGCCATTCGGAACAACTGTCCACGGATCAAAACGGGAGAGCAGCTGCGGAATGGTGGTGGGAGTTGTAAATGTTATGTTTGCGCGCTGATAGCCTTGTGTTGCCGTGCCTACAGGCAAGTCATAAGAACCGGCTGATCCTGAAAGGGTTCGGCGCAGGTTTCCGGCTACAAAACTTCCGGTATTGCCGGCTGTGCAAGCTGCCGGTGCTCCATTGGTTACCTGTACTTCGCGGACACCTGTGTTAATCCGCCCATTGTTGAGTGTAAGTACACCCGAAGTTCCGAGAACCATGTTTGTGGATAGCGTAACCCCCGTACCGGTATTGTCCATCACAACATTGTTTAGCGTAAGTGTGCTGCTGCCCTGATTGTAGGTTTGTGCACCGGTTCCATTAAATTCAAGCGTTCCGGTTGTTCCGGTGTTGGTGTATGTTGTGCTGCCGGCATTATTGCTGAAGTTTCCGGCAATGCGAACATAAAGCCCGTTTGTATTTAAAATACTGGTGGCATTTGAAGTGGTGAAATTTCCGCCAATATCAATAGCCGAGTTCATGATTACTGAACCACCGGTTTTGTTGATCGTGAGATTTCCCATTTTATCAGTACCCACAAACGAGCCTGAAATATTTTGAACAGTTGAACCATTGTTAAATACAATAGTAGAGTTGGGATGCGCAATGAGCGAACCGAAGTTGGTAAAATCGCCGCAAATATTAAGCACTGCACCCGACTGAAGTGTGAGTGAAGCTCCCGGGTTAATTGTGAGGTTGCGCACATTGTATGTACCCGATGGCAGAACAGGCTGAACTGCTGCAGCCGGAGCTACAACCGCATCAACCCCGCAGTTGGGTGTTGTGCAGCCCCCCCAGTTGGGAGTTTGAACCCATTGCGTGGTATTATTTCCGCCGGTCCAGGTAACAGAAGATGCGGCTGCATAATTCACCGGCGAGGTGGTATTGATATACAAGGTAAAGCCGGAAGTAGAGTTCGTGTAATTACTGATGCACAATAAATACACTTCTCCGGCCACAACAGCAATGTTTGATTCATAAGCAGCATTGAATCCGGGATATGAACCCGGTGAGCTGCCTGTACCAAACAAACCTGTTACACCTAATCCGTCGTAATTGCAACGGGTGGGTATAGCTCCGGCAGCAATTCCTGCACAGTTTGTAGCTCCGCTTCCTGCTGTTTTCCAGATTGCAAAGTCATAGTCTGTAGATACCGTACTGGGAGCGCCCAACCAATCGTTCGGTACAATGTCGAATTCTAAAACTCCGGCAGCATTAATAGGAATTGAGTACCATACGGCTCCGCGTTCGCCTGTGGTCAGACAAATACCGGCACCTGTAAAGTCGCAGGTATTGCCGTAAGCCTGATAGCCGGGATTACCAATTGGGATGGTTGAGTTGCAAACCGGGTTGGGCGAGGAGCAATCAGAACCGGCAGCAGCGGGGAATCCAACAGCACCATCAACGGCCATAATTGTAAATGTTCCGGTCAGATTATTGGTGCCGTCAACAGAAATATAGTACGTGACTCCGGCAGTTAAACTGCCGATCGCAATTTCTGAGTTCGTGTAAGTAGAACCGCCGCAGGTTGGAGCATCATCGTTGCAGGCAATTTGTGTGAGTGAGCCGCAGGTTCCGCTGAAAACGGCCATCTGTGTATTGCTCAACGTT
>CALRTD020000422.1:0-4369 GCA_943371015.1 Synechococcus sp. UW140
TGTTATTACTTTTTTAACTGTATAATTTCCGGTATTCACTGATGGAAAAGCAACCGGCGCTGTAATCACAAACTTATCCCCCTCGGCAAAAAGAATAGAATCAGCACTGCTCAGTTCTACCCAGTTTTCGGTAATTGAAATTGCTGTGATAGAAAAACTGAACGCACTTTCAAATATTCCGTCGATATAGGTTGTATTCAGTAACGGATTTGCAGGAACTGTTGTGATCGGTGCTGCAACAGTAAACAACCGCGAATCTGAACCTATTGTGGTTGTCAGACGAACAGCGTCAGATGCCTGCGATAGTAAATAGTTACCATCATTATGCAGTGAATTGCTGATGCTGAATTTCAGTCTTGTCTGAATTGCATTCAGGTAACTGCTCAGAATATCAGTATTTGAAACAGTTCCGACTTTTGTTCCGCAGCGGTCAAACAATGCAACACCTTCATCATTCTGATCATACGCATAGTTTTCCGGATTCAACGCCATGCGAAGCAAATCAAAAATGGTATTGTTGATGTTTGAAGGCGTCGGAGAACTTGTGGTTACTGCTTCAATAACCGGAGCTGTACCCTGAAGTATGGTTATTGCCGAATTGTCTCTGATCAGATAATTAATATTCCACACCAGCGGACAATTCGGATCAGAAGGCTGTGCGCTGTTTACGGCTGTAATTGCAACATGACGATCAAAATCAATCGATAAGTTACGTCGATTGGCTTTTTCGTTGTTCATATACTCTGCCTGAAGCAGTACGAATAATGTATCAACAAAAAATATTCTGATCTCCTCCATTGCGTATGCATATGTACCCGAAGTAAATCCGGGTCCCGGAGGTGTGAATGTTAAATTCATATCGAATGCAACCAAAACAACATCATCGCAGCACACTCCAATGCTGTAAGTTGCAGATGGATTATACTGATCACTATCAATTACAAGCAATGTAGCCGGATCAAATAATCTGTAGTTTGAAAGAATGAGTGATGCGGTAATCAATTTCTCCATTGCGGCAGCAGCCTCATCGTAAGTTGCATAGGTTACACCTGTTGGTGATTCCATTAATATTAACGATCCGTTTCTTACTACAAGCCAAAAACCAGAAGATGAATCGCCTGCAATTTCAAAATCGCTGCTGAATTGTAATTCGCTAACCGGCCATTCATCAATACCGGCAAGCAAGGATGTGCGCTGCTCGAAACCGGAAGCATTCGCTACATTGTAATACTCACAATGATCAGCATAATTAAATGCGTTGAAACGGCCGCTGCTGAGTTGCGGATAGGCATTGAGGAAATCAAATTTATCTTCAATCAATTCATCAGCCGAACGCGATCCGTCGATCCGATACATTAGTAGTGCATAATCGCTGAACGATTCTGCAAAACGCGCCATAAGATGATCGGCAATGCGGTTGCGTCTTTCTTCAAACTTTGTGCGCGACTCCGTGTAGCGTTGCAAATCAGCAGCATGCTGAGCTGGTGCACTTACGCCGTCGAAATATAATTCAGCAGCACCGGGCACAAGATTGATGAGCGACTGGCTGTAAAGCGTTTTGTTGATGGTGAAATCACCGGAGGCTGTTCGCGAATTATCTGTCGAGAAAAACTGCCAGAGGTTGGCAACCTGTGCAAGGTAATTGGCCAGCAACTGATCAAAAAACAATAAATACTCTTTGAGTTGCTTGGCTTGCAGCTTGCGCAAATCAGAAGCTGTGCCCGAAAGTCCGGCCTCACCTATTCCGTAAACGCGCGGAAATTCATTCTGAATTGTTGCATATTTACCGGCATCTCTCCAGGTGCCTTTCGGAACAGGAAGATCAAGCTGCGTATTCCAGAGCCGGCGCGGACGATCAGTTGTATTGAGCAAATCAAGTTGCTGCTCAACTTCGCTGAGATTAGCGCGATAAGGCAGTTTATCTTTGTAAAAAGTAAACTGCGAAGAAGCCGTACTCAACCGTGGTGTATAGAACTGATCGAAAGCAAGATCAAGACACCAGCGTACAATTTGCTGCGGAATATTATCATCATTATCAAGCGGAATATTAGCCATCTGCAAATTGCGAACGGCGATAACTCCCGGCACATCCATAATGATATTGATGAGATCAGAAGCCCGCAACACACGGCGGCGCTCGGCTTTATCCAACTCCGTATTATCGATAAATCCTGAAGTAAGCAGCGGGCCTTCAAAAATCTGATCTGTGGTGTAGCCACGCTCATACATTTCGGCCAGCGAATGAAAGTAAACTGTTGGTGAAATGAATTGTTGAATCTCGTAGCAAATATTTGCCTGTGTAGTTTCAACATCAGCACCGGCTTCTAATTCGATATCGGCACAAAGCGCTACATCTTCAACCTTCAGTGCACGTATGCTGAGGAAATCTTCGCAGAGATTCCGGTTCGCCATCAAACGGCGGCGAACTTCATCAATCAATTTATGAACAGCAGCTACTTTGCGCTGGTATTCAAACAGCATTGACGACGGATTCAGCGAATTGTAGAGATAAAACTCCAGCACTGCTGCTGCTCCTGCTGTTGAAACAGTAGTTGATAAATTACTGGTATCAACTGCCGAAAGCACAATATTTCCCGAACTGTTCAAGCCGGAGTGATTGATTTCATAGGGCGAAGGCACACGCGAAAAACTCATGCGGGCACCTGCCATGGCAGAACGGATGCTCAGCGGATCTTCCCAGTTGATTCCGGCAGTATCCCAGCGCGGAAATTCAGCTTCAATGGTTACTGTCATTCCCTGCAGCGGTGCTGTACTTACAACATTAGGTGCAGCGTTTGGTGCGGCAATATTAAGCGTTGCGGGAAGTGTGATGGTGCGTATAATGGTATTTGCATTGAGATCACCCAGCACATCGTTTTCATCAAACTCAAGTAAGATTTCGTAAAGAGCTTCCGGAACAAGCCGCTGTGCATTTGCCGAAGGTGCTGTGTAAGTAAGCGTTTGTGCTGCTGCATCAGCAAACCACGTCTGTTCACAATTACGTGCTTGCTGCAGCCAGGCATTCCGAACACCAACAACTGTTGAGGTAAGCGAATCGACCTGAACTGTTGCGGTTACATCCATCAACAGCTTACGGTAATCGCGGATGGTAACCGGAAGGTTGGGCAGAATCTGTGCCGCTGTGAAAAAATTCTTGATATCGGTTACAGACGCGGGTGCGGTAAGAAGATCACGGATATCAAAATTAGTGCGGTAACCAAGATCTGTTACAGCATAACTCAGCACTTCGAGAATAGTGACACCGGGATCATGCGCATTGTAATCAGTCCAGATTTTTCCTGACAGATTTTGCAAATGTGCAAGACCTTTTCCGCGCAGCAGATCGTAATTCATGCTGTCGAGCGGCGGGGGGGAGGCGGAAATGGTGATCGGTTCAGACATAGTGTATCAGATAATCAGTAAGCAAAAAATGATCGCAAAAAATTAATCGGCAGAGCTTGTAAGAAAACCAAGCGAAATCAAACAATTTTCAAGTTGCTGAACCCGCGCTTTGAGATTTTCGATATAGGTATCAAGCTCAGAAGTTCCGAAAGAGGGAGCTGGTGTAATTTGAGTTGGAATCGACCCAACGTTATACAGCTTGATAGGTCTTGCTGCACTTCCCGGATTCATAAGATGCAGTGCAAGCTGCGAACCTGCTGCTCCAACATTGGTTGTGTAAAGCTGAACTGCTGCTGAAACTGCTGAAGTTGGTGCTGATGATGTTTGCGCCACTGAAAGAACATGGCGACCATTCTGCCCAATCAACGCTGTTTCGGGCGAATGCGCTCCGATGGCTACGTTCCCGTTTAAAATAGCCGCAAAGCTGTTTCCGCTTGAACTTACCAACCCGGGATTTGTGTTAATCATCAAACCAATATCTCGGCTGACAACACTGGTTGAAGGATTTCCTGAAAATTCAATCTTCAGACCATTACGGGTTACACCTACTTTACCGTCGGGATGATACTGACCTTGTACAACAGAAACAGCAGAATATGTTGTCTGTGTTGCATTTGTTCCTGCCGACTGAACAACAAGTGTTCCCTGAGAACTACTTCCTTCTCCGATAATTACAGCACCTGTTCGGCCTGATGAAAAGTTGTTGTATCCGATTGCTCCCTGGCCCATATTTTGCCAGAAATTTTGTGCTGTTCCCGAAGTATTGAAAACCAGCCACTCTGTACCGTTGTGCCCTTCAAAAGCATTTCCGCGAAAACGAAAAGTTCCGGGTAAACTGATATCTGATTCTGCCTCATCGGCAATAAATCGAACAGAGCCTTTTACTTCCAGACGGCTATTGGGTGTAGTTCCTGTGCCCAAAGCAACGCGGCCGTTTGATTCAATTTTAATTTTCTCCTGCTCGGTT
>CALRTD020000423.1:0-4367 GCA_943371015.1 Synechococcus sp. UW140
ACCAACAATTAACTGCACAATAAGGATTACTGAGAAGAAAACGATTATGTTCAGATCGTTAAGGAATGAAAGGGCGATCTCGGAAAAATCTAAATAATCACTGATTGAAATTCCCCAGTGGGAGTAGTAATATGATAGCTTAAAGTATCCCAAAAAAATCAGAAATGTTCCAAGGATAGGAGATATTTCTACTAATCGCTTTAGATTCATGTTTTATTCTTGATTTTTATATCAACAACCTTTATTTAGCGCCGGGTAAATTACGCCTGCTAAGTTTTAACTCCAAGTTTTCTCATCAAATATTTGCGATGAGTTTCTACTATTCTTTTCTAGATGAACAACAAATCGGCAATGTCCAGCATGGTCAATCCTTTTATCATCTTTTCCCCAACTTTATGTTTACGAAAAGATGAATTTCAATATTACGTTGAGTGCAGGTGGTATTTAGCGGCAACGAATACCGACAACATCAAAATCAACTTTTTCTCATTTTACAAATTATATTTATCTGACATTCCGCATCTTAATGTATATTTCCCGAAATTAAGTATTGAAAATAGTAACCCACAACCCACATGCGAAAAATCGTTACATTTCTATTCATCTGTGCGGCTTATACAATCGGCCTGGCACAAACCTCCGTTACCTTTAATTATACCGGAGCTGTACAAACATTTACTGTACCGGCTTGTGTTACCAGTATTACGGTAGATGCAATGGGTGCAAAAGCGGGTAACAATGGTTCGTTTGTTGGCGGTAATGGTGGACGGGTTCAGGCCACAGTTCCGGTTACACCCGGCGAAGTTCTACAGATTCTGGTTGGTCAGCTTGGTGTAAGTACTTCAACAAATAATCCGGCAGTGTATAACGGTGGCGGTGGTGTTTTTTCATACGTCTCTGGGGGAACTGCAGGAACCGGCGGCGGTGCAACTGATATCCGTCGTTCACCTTACTCTCTTAACGACCGGCTCGTGGTTTCTGGCGGCGGTGGTGGTGGCGGATATGTCAATATCGGAGGTCATGGTGGTGGGCTTGTTGGACAGAGCGGAGTTCCTTATTCTGCCTTTCCCAACTCGGGTGGACAAGGCGGTACACAAAGCGCCGGCGGTGCTGCAGGAGTAGCTTGTTGTTCATGTCCAACATATACTACTGCAGGAACTTTAGGACAAGGCGGTAACGGTGCTGGCGATGGGGCCGGCGGTGGCGGCGGCGGCGGCGGTTATTATGGTGGCGGCGGATCGTGTTTTGCCGGCGGCGGCGGCGGAAGCAGCTATACCGCACCTGGCGTTACTGGTGTAACCCATACACAAGGTTTTAATACCGGCGCAGGTCAGGTCATCATTACCTATTCTGCAAGTGGAGGAGCTCCGGCTCAACCAGCAGGTATAAATGGAATTATCGGTTTCTGTTCGGGTGATAATGCATCCTTCAGTGTGATGCCCGTGATAGGCGCAACATCATATACATGGACGGTTCCTTCCGGATCTACAATTAATTCGGGACAGGGAACATCCAATATTGCTGTTACATTGGGATCAACACCCGGGAATATTTCAGTAACTGCAAACAACAGTTGTGGTTCGAGTGCGCCGTTTACAGCGTTTATTGCCATTACACCAACTCCAACAGTTTCTGTTACTTCGGGCAGTGGTACTATATGTGCAGGAGGTTCATATACACTAACTGCAAGCGGAGCAAATTCTTATACCTGGATGCCGGGGAACTTGAGTGGTTCATCAGTTGTTGTTTCGCCTTCGGGAACTACAACCTATACAGTTACCGGTTCAGCCAATGCCTGTGTCGGTACAAATACGGTTACTGTCACGGTTAATCCACTGCCTTCGGTATCACTTGGTGCAGATATAACGCAATGCGGCGGAACTGCTACACTGAATGCAAGTAATGCCGGTTCCTCTTACTTATGGAGCAACGGCAATACGACGCAAACGATTACCGTAAACAACAGTGGAACATATTCGGTAACTGTAACTAATGCGAATAACTGCTCTGCATCAGACAATATTGTAGTTACCATTAATCTGATTCCGGTAGTTTCACTCGGAGCTGATCTAACACAATGCGGCGGAACAGCTACACTCAATGCAGGCAATGCAGGTTCCTCGTACTTATGGAGCAACAGCAGTACCACGCAAACAATTACTGTAAACAGCAGCGGATCATATAGTGTTGCAGTAACAGACAGTAACGGATGTTCAGCAAATGATACAGCTGTTGTTACGATAAACACATTGCCGGTAGTTGTTGCAGGCGGTGTTCCTTCTATCATCTGTCTGGCGAATGCTTCCATTACACTTGCCGGTGTACCTGCAGGCGGCATCTGGTCGGGTCCCGGAGTGGTTGGGAATAGCTTTGATCCCGGTGCTGCCGGAATTGGCCTGCATGATCTGATTTACAACTATACCGATAGTAATGGCTGCAGCGGTGCAGATACTGCTGCTGTAAATGTTGACTTTTGTCTGGGCATAAACTCCGGCAGTACATTAAGCATGGTTACTATTTATCCGAATCCTTTAACTGCGGAATCAGGTACTGAGATGTTTACTATTGCAGTAAGTGGCGCTTCAGTTGAAATGCAGCTTACCATTACCGATGCCGAAGGCCGCGAAGTTTATTCTGGTACAGAAAACGCATCGCAAAATGGATTTGTGCGTACGATCAGCACCGTTAATATGTCGGCAGGTATTTATCTGCTCCGTATGAGCACATCAACCGAACTGCGGGTAGAAAAAATTGTGATTCGGAAATAGTCTTTTAGAAGAGATCTGTACAAAATCACCGACACTTGTTTCGTGCCAATGTAAAACGGTGGTAAATGCAGAAACTCTTTTGATTTGAAATTACAACAGGTGCAGCTATAAGCTGCGCCTGTTTTTTTACACAAATTGCATAGTTTTACCGAATCAATAATCAGCTCAAATGAAAAACACTGTACCAGCCAAATCGCAGAAGGAACTTTTGGAACTGCTTCAAACCCGATTTGAGAAAAACATGAACCGCCACAAAGGCATTGAATGGACAAAGGTTCATGCCAAGTTGGTTAGTGATGCACAAAAACTTTGGACGCTGAATGAAATGGAGAAAACGGGCGGAGAACCCGATGTGATAGGTTTCGATAAAAAAACAAATGAATATATTTTCTGTGATTGCTCGCCAGAAAGTCCTGCTGGCCGCCGAAGTTTTTGCTACGATGCGGAAGCCCTGAAATCGAGAAAGGAAAATAAACCGAAAAACAGTGCTGTTGCCATGGCAGAAGCTATGGGCATTGAGCTATTAACAGAGGAGCAGTACCGCGAGCTTCAAACACTCGGGAAATTTGATTTGAAGACATCGAGCTGGGTGAAAACACCAGCAGCAATCAGAAAACTAGGAGGCGCAATTTTTTGCGACCGGCGCTATGATACGGTGTTTATGTATCACAATGGTGCTGAATCTTATTATGCTGCACGAGGTTTCAGAGGTTTGCTGCGGGTGTAGTGAATATAGGTAACCTCGCAGCGTTATACTTTCATTGAAATAAAACGGCTCACCGATTTTACAATTGGTGAGCCGTTTCAATTTCGGTTACTGCGAATTTACTTTGTAGTTTTCAGCAGTTTGGTTACTGAGTTGTGATTGTTGTTTGTGAAGTTGATGAAATACACTCCATCGTTGAGCTCGCTCAGCGTCAGCAGTGTTGTATTCCCATCATTCATGGAAGTTGTAAGTACAACTTGTCCAACCGCATTGTAAACAATAATTGTACCTGCGCCCCATTCGGCCGGAATGGTTACAGTTACATTGTCGTTAGCCGGATTGGGATAAGCAACAAGTTCCCCCTGTAATTCAACAGCAGCAGTTGTTTCTGCTTCGGGACTGCCTGTGCGTACTACAGATGCAGCGCAATATTTCACAAAGAATGCATCAGAACTTCCGGCCGATGTTTGAGTAATTACATTTGTTGTAAAGTCAAGATCAACTGTTCCTGCAAATGTGCCGCATACAATAAGATCATTGGTTGCGTTGGTCATCATTTCAGAAATGCTGGAGTTATACAACATTGACCGTCCCCAGAGAAAAGTATTTGTACTGCTGATTTTTGTTACGAAGTTTCCGGTTGAAGAATTGATATTAAATACACCGGCAGTTGGGTCGGTATCAACATTTCCATTAAGGGCACTGCTGATGAACACACTGTTTGCACCATCCACAGCTAATGAACTTGGGTAATTATCAGCTGTGCTGCCCATGCTTCCGTGCCAGAGATAGTTACCTGCGCTGGTTAAACGAACAATAAAAATATCACGGGCCCCAACTGAAGTTGAGTTTTGTACACCGGCATTCGGATCAAGATCAACCGTTCCCATATA
>CALRTD020000424.1:0-4352 GCA_943371015.1 Synechococcus sp. UW140
GAAAACAGCATTCCGGCTTTCTTCGTTCAAGCGTTTTGTGTAGGCTTTCTGGTAAAAATCGCTGAAACGATTGGCTACAAAAACCGGCACGTTCATATTGGTTGACATATTTACGGTGCGGTAGTTTGTAGTTTCAATGCGGCCCGTGCGCGAGAGTGCATACACAATCATATCCTGCGCTTCGGTTGCATTGGCCATGCCCAAACGAATAGGCAGCATAAACTTGGGCGAGTCGAAACTGATCTGAATCGGGCGAAGCGGATATACACCGTTAGTTACATACGGATTCCGTTTTTTCAACTCATCCATATTTACTTTCACCACAAAAAATTTCATCTTGCTCAAAATGTAAGGCTGCAAAACTTCGTTGGCTTTCTGCGGAATTTTATAGCCGTTGTCATTCAGCCAGCGCGAAAGTCCGTCTGATTCCTTTGCCGAAAGAACTACAATTTCATATTCTTCAATGGTGTATTCAGCTTCAACTTTTACACCATAGTCTTTCTTGGATTTATATTTTACAGACCTGCTTACTGCTGAAATAGTAACCGACTCCAAATTCGTGCTGCCGTATGCATACTCATCATACGGTCTCGGACAAACTTCGGGATCGAAATACTCGGCCATGCGCGGAGCAGAGTAATCGCGGAAACGGTCGAAGATGACGCGTTCAAGCACTTTTATATCATCGCGCTTAAGCACAACAGGTACAGGAACAACCATAGCAAAATCTTTCACATCGCCCTGAAAATCGCTTGACATGGTGATTGCCGAACGATTACCATCGCGCACAATAATTACCTGTGATGCTTTGTTGGTTAAAGTTGCATCGGCCTTGGCTACATAAAATCCGCAGAAGGCGTGAAGCCCGGTTGTAAGCGGAAAAAGCAGCAGTGTTGCGAGTAATGTCTTCATTTTTTGACGTGTAAAGTGATATGTGGAAAGTGTTAAACAGAGTGTAAAGTGGAGAGTGTTAAGTGATGATTGAAAATGGATTGTCAATGAAAAACCGTTTTACACTTTCCACTCTCCACATTACACTTTATTTAAGCCAGTTGAATTTTTCGCCGGGCATGAGCCAGTTGAACACAGGCACAAGCGGAGAAAGTGAGATCAAGGCCCAAAGCGGGGCGGTGTGAATAAATGCTTTCGCACTCAGCCACCAGGCCAGAACACCTACCAGTGCGGCCCAAATGATACGCGCTTTGCGTGAAAGCGGCGTGGCCATCGGATCGGTAATCATGAAGAAAGAAAAAAGCAGCAGCGAACCTGTGTTGAGCTGATGAATAAAAAAGTCGGTTGGCCAGCCTAAATAAAGCACGTTGCGCACATAATTAAGACCAAGAAAAACAATGAGAAATGTAAAGGCGGTATCGAGCCGTTTTACTTTGAGCAAAACTAGTAAGCCGAGACATCCCACAAGCATTAACAGCAAACCGCTGCTGCCCCACTGTCCGGGCGAAACCCAGGCATCGCCGGTAGCGAGCAGTGCAACCAAAATTCCGAAGTTGGCCGGATTAAATACATGCCGCCCCTGAATCCGAATTATGAATTTAGAGCCAATCGCAAGTACACCTGCCAGCACAAATGTCCAGATGCTGTTGGCCTGCATCATCAGACATAAACTCATAGAAGTAATTAGTGCGCTCTTGAGACCAGTCCAGTCTTTGGAAGTAAACTGAATAAACAGTGCCTGAACTGCGAGACAAGTAAGAATAATGATATTGAGCCGCAGCAGCGAAATATCCCAGCCCAGTGCAAACATGCCGAAAAGCAGGAAAGTAAGCTGAAACAAAACCTGATAATGGCGGGCATCGCTGCTGAACCAAACTGCAATATCGCGCAGCAGCGGAGGTGTAAGCGAAACAACGCGAGAACGAATCGGAAGAAGAAGTGTTGACATGCTGTAAAGTTTTTGGGTTCTTGCATGAAGGATGTTTTACTTCAATAAATTCCACAAACCCCAACTACTATTTTTATCAAACAATTGATTATCTGCACCTTCCAAATCACTTAACTCATTAATCGTTCTGTTCTCCGATACAATTCCGGTGTTCGTCTAAATGGTGTTTGAATTTGCCGGATTTGGCCGATCTTGTTAAAAAATCATTAATATGACATCACGTCTGATACAACTCTTCACAGTTATCGCTCTGGGTTTCAGCATGCAAATGCAGGCGCAGCAATGGCCCGGATATACACTTTACAGTACCCAAAACAGCACAACGGCGCGATTGCTTGATACAGCCAGTGCAATTTATCATACCTGGTCTGGGTTAACCGGACAAACCGCTTACTCCTCGTATTTGCTTCCGGGTGGTGTTTTGCTGCGTACCGTAAAAACTACCAATGCTGTTTTTACTGGCGGAGGAATGGCGGGCCGTGTGCAGAAGGTTGACTGGAACGGAACGCTTCTTTGGGATTACACCTACTCCACCACAACGTATTGCTCGCATCACGATGTGTGTGCTTTGCCCAACGGTAACGTGCTGCTGATTGCTTATGAACTTAAAAACTCGGCGGCTGTTACACAGGCCGGTTGCACAAACGCAATTACCATGTGGCCCGATAAAATTGTGGAAGTACAACCCACCGGCGCTACTACAGGAACCATTGTTTGGGAATGGCACCTCTGGGATCATCTCTGCCAGAGCAATGATTCGACCAAAGACAACTATGTATCATCAACAGCGGCACATCCTGAGCTGTACAATATCAACTATGCGCCAACAAAAGAAATCTGGCACATGAACGGCATCGACTACAATCCGATGCTGGATCAGATTGTAGTGAGTGCACACAACACCAACGAATTTTATGTGATTGATCACAGCACCACAATGGCCGAAGCAGCATCACACAGCGGAGGCCGCTCGGGCAAAGGCGGCGATTTTCTTTACCGCTGGGGAAAACCGGCCACTTACGGACAAACCGGCACAACTATTTTCAACGTATTGCATGATGCACACTGGATTCCCGAAGATTGTCCCAATGCCGGTTATCTTGTTGCACTCAACAACAAAGGCATTTCGCAAACACAGTCGTGTGTGGATATGGCGCAGCCTCCGGTAAGCGGATTCAATTACACTTATACTCCGAACACCGCCTGGGCACCTTCAACCTATACGCAGCGCCTCACCTGCACCGGCGGCACAACCAACATGGGCAATTCAAACCAATTGCCAAACGGAAACAATTTAGTTTGCCTTGCACTCTCAGGCACAATTTATGAAACCGATCCAGCGGGCAATACCATCTGGTCATTCACCGCATCCGGCTCTGTAGCTCAGGCGCATCGTTACTCAACCTGTTATGTAAATGCGCCTGCAGTTGCTACACCAACAATTACAGTTGCCGGCAATACATTTACGTCAACAAGTGCAACAACTTATCAGTGGTATCTGAATGGTGTTCAAATTCCGGGAGCAACTTCGCAAAGCTACACGGCAACTGTTTCAGGAACGTATCAGGTACGCACTACTGATGCTGCTGCCTGCGGATATGCCTACTCTGCTCTCGAAGATCTTTCAGTTCCTACCGGTATTGCAACAGCAGCAGAAACCGATTTGCTGAATGCTTTCCCGAATCCGGCAACAAACATGCTTTACCTGAGCGGCAATGCAGTGAACGGCTCATTTGATGTGCAACTGATCAACATGGCCGGACAAGTTGTGCTCACAGAAACCAATGCCCGTGAGCTTGATCTCTCATCACTTCCGGCTGGCATGTATCACGTAATGATTCATACTCATGGAGAAGCTGTAATCTCTCGTCGTTTGGCTATTGTTCGATAATCTGTCTGAAATGAAAAACACTATTCTTCTAGCAGTTGCTCTTTGCTTTTCGCCGCTGCTGCATGCCAAAAAAGTAAAATTTTCTGTTGATATGTCGTCGTGGACAAAAAGTCCGCTGGGCATTCACATTACCGGCGATTTTCAGGATGAAGCCGGCTTTCCGGCCGACTGGGATCCCGGCACAACTGCAATGACGCAGGATGCAGCTGATACCAACATCTATCATCTGGTTGTTGATCTTCCCGCATTCCGGGCGTATGAGTACAAATTCGTGAACGGCATTTATGGCTACGAACAAGAATTTGTACCGCTGCAATCGCGGGTCAATTATAACTTCATCGACAGTCGCTGGATTTATGTTGACTCGCTGGCCAACGATACACTTGAAATCGGAGCCATTCGTTTCAGCGGCAATGCTCCTGCGCTGAAACAGCTTGTGCGTTTTTATTTGGACATGCAAAACGAAACAGCTGTAAACGCTAACGGTGTACACATTGCGGGCTGGTTTCAAAACTGGAATCCTGCAGCAACACGCATGTATTCATTCGACGGTACTGTTTA
>CALRTD020000425.1:0-4327 GCA_943371015.1 Synechococcus sp. UW140
GTACCCAATACGAATTTCAATTTGCTGAATGCTGACAACTGGGTTGATCAGACAACGCTCACAGAAGTAAAGAATACGCTTGAGCAGGTTGCTGATTCCAGAAATCAATTGCTGAATGCTTTAGGTTTTGCAACAAACTATTTTCCCAATAAAGATTTTACAGACGAGTTACTGTTAGCAGCAGTTACTGAATAATCAACGAGTATGGATCCGCAAACAAGTAAAGTCCGCTTTCATCAGCATCATACACCTGCCATTACTCCGGGCGAGTATAGGGTAGAGGTTACCGGAAGTATTCAGCACAGCCAGCAAGTGCTGGAGAATGCTCTTCCGAAAGTTACTGAGCGCTTTGCTGTGCTTGGAGCAAGGTTTACAATTAGCCCGCAGTTGATTGATAATGTTTTTCCGTTTGCGGGCAGTACCGGTGAGTACAGTACAGTTCTGCCTCATGTTTGCTTTACCGGAAAAACATTTCCGTGGCAGCGTTCCGGGCTAACAGCAGCTTCATCAAATCCGACACCGTGGCTTGTGTTGCTGATGTTTGATGAAGAGGAAGTATCGTTATTCACAAAAAAAATAATCACACTTTCAGAACTCTCCGGATCAGCCGCACATTATCCGGCATTTACGCCCGGACTTGGCGAGAACGCTGATGATCAGCTCACCGTTATAGATGTCGCTAAAAGTAAGTTGCAGGAAGTATTGCCTTCAACAGCAAACCTTCGTCTTCTGGCGCATACACGCGAGGGTACAGATGATTCAGGCAATACTTTAGGTTCCGAAACATCAGTTGTACTTTGCAACAGGCTGCCGGCTAAGGGGAAGCGCAGTACGATGCACCTGGTATCTGTTGAAGGACGCTACGATGAAAACGGTTTTATTTTTCCCCCAACGGCTGCTACAATTCGGTTAGTTAGTCTTTACAGTTGGGAGTTTTATTCGACAGATCATTTTAAAATTACCCGAACCAGTTTGAATAAACTGCAGCAAGATATGCAATCGGCAGCAGCTGCTGATGTAATTACTGCTGAAAAGTATGCCCGTCTGGAAACACTTATTGGTGTTGAGTTTGCCGGCAGCGACGAATTATTTCTGAATACGATTAAAGATAAACTCAATCAGCCAACTATTTCGGCAGCGCTTACTACTGCGCTGATTGAAAATTTTCGCTTTTCAAAAACATTCGATGGACTGCTGCTGAATCTGAATAAAGAACAGCTTGGTCTCAGGTTGCCGACTTCAGCCAATCCTGCTGCGGAATTAAGGTTTGCGCAAGGCGCTGTGCCGCTCGAGCATCAATTCAGAAATGGCAGTCGTTCTATTTCGTGGTATCGCGGGCCGCTTATTCCGATGTGTAATCCTACTGAAACTCCTCCACCAGTTAGTTATGTGCGTATGCGTTTTCCGCAAACATCCGATCAGTTATTGCGGTATGATAAAACAATCGGGATGTTTGATGTTAGTTTATCGGCAGCCTGGGAACTGGGCCGTTTACTGGCATTGGCCGATAAAGACTTTTCAGAAGCACTTTACCGTTGGAAGCATTTACTGAAAAGACATAATGTGCGGCAGGAACAGCATGAAACAAATGCGCACTTACCCAAACTCACTCAGCATAATGATGCACAAAAGGCCGCTGCAATTTGGGAACAACATTTAAAACCGTGGTTTGAAAAAATCATTTCGCTCGAATCAATTCCTGCCAATTACCTTATTGCCGATGAACAATTATTACCGCAAGAGTCGATCCGCTTTTTCTCGGTTGACAGAAATTGGATCCACGCTGCACTGTTTGGTGCATTTAGTATAGCCGGATTGTGGGATAGTGAACAGCAACAAAACAATGCACAATTAGCAGCGCTGTTTTCCGAAGCCGAAAGCACAGTGTTCGGATTCGTTTTGCGTTCGGATGTTGTACAAGGTTGGCCGGGTTTGATTGTTGATGGCATCACATTCCGGAATTCGCATGATCTCAATGAACCTCAATATCCAGATAGAAATCATCAATTCGTTTCTCATCGAAAAATTCAACTATCGAGAGATATTGCGCTGTATCTTTTTGATCAACCAGTACAACGTATAGTATTTCATTTACAGACAGAAATAATGCATTCCGGTTTTCAGGAGTCAAACGGAAATTTGGTAAAGCTCAACCGTGATGCATCCGGACAATCAACAGCTCAATTTATTACTTTATCTGGTGTAATTGATACCCGGAGAATTGTTTCAATGACCGGTTTATCAGCATTGCTTGCAACTAATGATAATGCCGGTAAGTTTGCTATGCATCTGATTGATGCTGTACCCAGAGTAATTGTTGAAACTGATTTTGATCTGCAATCGTCCGCTTCAAGTTAGATATATCGTAAGATTCTTTAAATGGGTTAAGAACGTATGAATTAGATAACAGAAATTATTTTCAGGGAATTACTACCTTTGCTGCCTGTTAAGTTAATAACCCTGTATCATGATTTTACTTTTTACTTCGCGCAGCGCCACCTCAGCGCTGATCAACACCCGCCTTTTTCCGCCGGGACTACTGCACAAGCAGTAATCTTCCGGCTACTTTGATTTTGCTGTAATAGCTTTTCAACACCGTCAATACTGTAAGAGCCTGTTAGGGAATTTTGTTTTGCTTTGATTTTGATGGATTTTTTGATTGATTGAGGCGCTTTTTGAACGGATACCCGGAAGGTCTCTGAGAAAAAAGCAACGAAAAGCAATCAAAAAAGACGCGAAATCATTAAAAAGAAAATTGCCTAACAGGCTCTAAGGTGGGTTACTGCTTTTTTTGATTTTCTGAAACGGCCGGATCATTCCGGTATTCCTTCATTTCAAAAAAAGTAACCTCATGCGTTATTCAAAAATTTGTTCGTTTTATCACGAACAACTATCGCCTGCACAACTAAGCGGGCACAATGCTTCATTAACACCCCGTAAACCCAAAATGCTGATGGCCTATCTGCGCCGCATGCAGCTCGACCGGTATTTTGAGCTGATGCAGAATTTTAAACCGTTTTCACGCGAAGCATTTTACATCGCGCATACGCGCAGCTATGTAGATGGATTTTTTGCCGGCGAAAAAAAACACACCCGAGGCAGTAACCTGCAGTGGTCGCCCGATTTTTTGAAGAGTGTGCAGTACACCAATGCCGCGCTTTACGAAGCTGTGAAATGGGCTGTGCAACATCCGCAGCAAATTACCCTTGCACCGGTTGGAGGCTTTCATCACGCACAGCCTGCACAGGGCCTTGGCTATTGCACATTTTCCGGTCAGGTAATTACAGCCGTAAAATTGTACCGTGAAAGCGGCCTGCGCGGCGCATTTGTAGATCTCGACGGCCATTTCGGCAACAGCATTGAAGACAGCCGCAGCTTTGTGCCCGATCTCAACCGCGCCATTCACCCCGAGTGCGGCAACATCAATCCGCAAGGCAAACACAGCCAGTGGATCAACGATTTCAGGCGGCAACTCGGATTGCTGCGCGATGCCATTCAGCACCACGAAGTCGATTACATTGTTTTCTGCCACGGTGCCGATAGTCACGAACACGACGATACCCGCGGGCAGTGCACAACCGCAGAATGGATAGCATGCGCACAAATTTTCTACGATTTCATAGCGCGCATTGATCGCAAGCGCAATACCCCCATGCCGCTTGCACTATGCCTGTTTGGCGGCTACCGAAAAGATGATTTCGATTCGGTGCTGGCGCTGCACACGGCAGATTTGGTGTGCTGTTTGAACACGCTGTGCGGGCAGGAGATTGTGTTTGAAGCGAAGGTGAAGAAGCAGGAGTTTCGGCGGTAGGCGCGCGGTGCCTGATTTCCGGTAAACTTAGTCACAGTAAGATTTTTGGGTAACCAGAGATGTATTTTACCAACACAAAGCGATGTAGTGTTCTATTAACTGTGTTAAGTTACTCGTATTTAACTTTGACACAGTTAACTGAATGCGCACTTGTCATGTATGGCGTCCGGCGAGAGTGGTTTATTCATTCTGAGTATTGGCTTTACCATCGCATTCACCCGTGAGCCGCATCATCACCTCATACAACGGATGGAGCCATATAACTTTAACCTCACGTGTAGAGCTGTTGCCACTGCATAACTGCCAGTGCAGTTCACCTTCGTATCCAAATCCACACACCAATACGTGCTCGTCAGATTTTTCACTCTCTGTATTACGGAGTGCCGTAAAAAGCGAATCTGCGTAGCTGAGGGGCAGTATTGCCTTGTACACTGTATCAGCATAAGTCATACTTTTTGAATAGCGGATAGTATTTACTGCCAGACCTTGTGACATTTTAACCAGTCTTACCGAATA
>CALRTD020000426.1:0-4299 GCA_943371015.1 Synechococcus sp. UW140
TTTTATGCCACGTTTGGTTATACCCAAACCATTCATTTTGTCGGACATCCGCTGCTTGATGCCGTTCATCAGATGAAGCGCAATCCGGTTGTTGCGGATAACGGAAAGCCCATCATTGCCTTGCTCCCGGGCAGCCGGAAGCAGGAAATAACGACCAAGCTGCCCGTTATGCTGGAATGTGCCAAGTTGTTTCCTGACTATCGTTTTGTGGTTGCCGGCGCTCCCTCGCAACCCGAAGCATTTTACCGGAGCATGATGCAGAACACCACTGCCGAGTATATCAATAACCGCACTTACGATTTATTAGCTCAGTCGCATGCGGCGCTGGTTACATCAGGAACTGCAACGCTTGAAACAGCATTGTTCAGCGTTCCGCAGGTGGTTTGTTATCGTGCCAATGCCATTTCGTATCAGATTGCGAAACGACTGGTAAAAGTGAAATACATTTCATTGGTGAATTTGGTGATGGACAGAGAAGTTGTTCGGGAACTGATTCAGAATGAAATGAGTGTTGCCCAAATGAGTGCTGAACTCCGCAGCATTGTATCGGGCGGCAACAAACGCGAAGGTGTTTTGCGCGGATACGAAGAACTCCGCGCTGCACTTGGTGGCTCTGGTGCCTCAGCCAAAGCTGCTCAACTGATTATTGAACTGAAAAAGTAATGACCCGACCCGCACTGCTTGTATTCATTGCCTTGCTTACAACTTCACTGCTCACAGCTCACGAAGTTGATGTAAAACTGCTTTCGACCATGAAAGTGCAGATGATTTCTGTTTCCGGTGCGCGGGGCAGTTATTCATTGTTGCTCGACGGAAAGCAGCAGCACGATTCGATTGCGGCCAAAGTATTTCAGCTTGTTGTAGTAAACGATTCGTTTGAAGTACGCATACAGGGCGATACGCTTGGCCGTTTTAAACGCTTCGTGCTTCAGCCGCTCAATGATACGTGTGTGTTTAAAATTAAGCCGGTAAAACCGCTTTCCGGCACACGTACTTACGACGGAAAATTAGAAGTTTCTGTGCGCGATCAATACCTGCTTTGTGTGAACCACGTTGAGCTGGAAGCTTATGTGGCCGGCGTTGTAGAGTCAGAATCAGGCGGGCAGGGCGGAACTGAATTTTACAAAGTGCAGTCGGTGCTTTGCCGCACGTATGCGCTGGCACAGCTGGGCCGCCACATCAACGAAGGCTATGATTTGTGCGACGGCGTACACTGCCAGGCTTACCGCAGCCGCACTGCACATCCCGAAATCAGAGCTGCTGCACTGGCTACCGAAGGGCTTGTGCTGGTTGATCAGCGGCTTTCGCTGATTACAGCAGCTTTTCACTCGAACTGCGGCGGGCAAACTGCCAATTCAGAAGATGTATGGGGCGGAACGCTGCCCTATCTTCGCGGCCGTACCGATAGTTTTTGCACCGGAATGCCGCATGCTACCTGGGAGCGCCGCATTGCCAAAGACGACTGGCTGAACGGACTTGCACAGCGCTACAAATATCCGATTGAAGACAGCATGGCCTGCAAAGCAGCCTGCTCAATGAAACAAACATCGCGCAGCAACTATTTCAGCTACGGAAGTGTGCGCATTGCGTATAAAAACCTTCGCAACGACTGGCAACTGCGCTCGGCCTATTTCACCGTTACTGAAATCGGTGATTCGGTGCTGATCCGCGGCCGCGGCTATGGACATGGTGTAGGGATGTGTCAGGAAGGTGCAATTAACCAGGCTAAAAAAGGGCAGAACTACCGGGCTATTTTAGCCTATTATTACAAAGATGTGCAGGTGGTTCATATCTCTAAATTAGCCTTCTTCAAAGAGGAGGAAGAGTAATTACTAATTGCAGTTACAATGGCATTTGAACGTCCGCAAGGGGTAAAAGAAAATGTTATTTACGCATTGTTTATTGTTGCTCCGGCAATTTTCTGATCAATACATTTAGTATGCTGACTCCACCGGGTTCATCGCGGGTTTTAGTTGGAGCTGCTGGCGGCTTAACCGGATCTTTAATCGGGTATAATTTTTTTGATAAAACAAAGTCAAAACCAATGAAACTGCGCGTTGCAGCTATTCTGCTCATCTGGATAGCAGCAATAGTTCTTTTTATAATTGCAAAGCAAATCAAACCGATCATCGATTGATTTAGTTGCCGGCACATTTCCCGCAAACCCCGCTCAGCACCACATTCACATCATCAACACTGTAACCTTGCGGAACGGGTAGGGTAATCTCAGCATTCAGGCATTCAACTTTATGGCAGGTTTTGCACTGGAAATGCACGTGCTGATGCAAGTGATGTGCATGTGTTTCGTTGCAATTACGGCAATATGCAAAATAGGCTTTACCGTCGTTACCAACAATGCGGTGAACTATTCCGTCTTCTTCAAAGCTTTTTAAAATCCGGTAAATCGTAACCCGGTCAATTTTCAGCTCCGGATTTTTTTCCAGCATATCCTGACTCAGCGCTGATGAACTGTTTTCGAGCAGTTGCAGGACCTGACGTTTACCGGATGTTTCGCGTTTTTTAAGCATCGTACAATAATAATGCAATTATGTTGCAAAATAAAGCAGGCTTGCTATATTTGCATCAATGTTGCATTAGTGGTTAATTCTCGAAAGTTAGTAAGAATGGCTGACCGTAGAGAATGAAACCTCTAAATAAATGGCGGCAGCAGCAGTTCAACAACAAACAAGTCAGATCATCAACTTCAATAATATACAGAAATGGAAGTCAAAAAATTGCCCGTAACCGTGCTCAGCGGATTTCTGGGTGCAGGGAAAACCACATTGCTCAATCATGTCCTCAATAACCGCGAAGGGTTGAAAGTGGCAGTTATTGTGAATGACATGAGTGAAGTAAATATCGATGCACAGCTTGTTGAACGCGAAACCACTTTATCAAGAACCGAAGAAAAGCTGGTTGAAATGAGCAACGGTTGTATTTGCTGCACACTGCGCGAAGACCTGATGCTTGAAGTTGAAAAGCTGGCCAAAGAAAACAAATTCGATTATCTGCTGATTGAAAGTACTGGCATTTCGGAGCCGGTTCCTGTAGCGCAAACGTTTTCGTTTATTGATGAGAATAATAACATTGATTTAAGCCGGTTCAGCTATATCGACTGTATGGTTACTGTGGTTGATTGCTTTAATTTTTTCAGCGACTTCGGAAGCGCCGAAACCCTTGCTGAGCGGAAATTAACGGATATGGATGGTGACTATCGCACAATCGTAAATCTGCTGACTGATCAGATTGAGTTTGCGAATGTCATCATCCTGAATAAAACAGATCTTTTGGATGCTGCATCAGTTGATGTGATTGAACGCATGCTGAAAAAACTGAATCCCGGCGCAACATTTATTCGTGCCAGTTTTGGAAAAGTTCCGCTGCAAACGATTGTCAACACGGGCCTTTTCAACTACGAAGAAGCGGAACAGCAAGCAGGGTGGATTGAAGAACTGAAGAAGGATCATCATGCCCCCGAGACGGATGAATACGGCATAGGTTCGTTTGTTTACCGGTCGCGCCGGCCGTTTCATCCTGACCGGTTTTGGAATTATGTGAATGCAAAATTCCCGGACAACATTGTTCGCAGCAAAGGGTTGTTCTGGATCGCTTCGCGCCCGCAGCAGGCGCTATCCTGGAGTCAGGCCGGTGGTTCGCTGCGGGCCGACAGCGCCGGGGTTTGGTGGGCGAGTATGCCTTTCGGGGAGCGGATTCGCTTTGCATCGTTCATCGAAAATCAGGAGCGCATTGAAAGCCGCTGGGATGCTGATTTCGGCGACCGGCAAACCGAATTGGTATTCATCGGCCAGCAAATGGATGAAGCACAAATCAGAGCTGATCTGGAAAAATGCCTGGCCACACCTGCCGAAATCGAACGCATGTGGAAAGGGCTGGATACGAGCGATGAGTGGCCGATTCAGGTGGCACAGCCGGTTACGGCTGACTAGTATTCGAAGTATTAAGACTAAATATCTAAAAATCAGAAATATGAAAAGAAAACAACAATAACTTCGTAAAAAACAGTACTCTGATGTGGATCCAGCTAATAGGGCTTTTAGCATTATTACTATTACCTGCTATTAAATTAACGGCTCAAAAGCATACTGCTCTTATTCGTTATGACACAACTGGGAATTACGATTGGCCTTTTAATGATAGTCTCGTTTGGTCTGTAAACAGCGTGGAGATAATCCCAGATACACTATCGCATAAAATTAGCATACACTGGCCTGGTTTTGATACAGTCCGAATGAAAGATGGTAGCCGGCGAGAGAGAGTAATTATTACACGTTTTTCACC
>CALRTD020000427.1:0-4279 GCA_943371015.1 Synechococcus sp. UW140
TTGCCGAAGGATCGTAAAACATATTACCACTGCTCTTGGTCTGACTGTATGTGGTAAGGTTGTACAGCGCATAGCCAACCATTTGATGCAGGTAAGCATCGTCCGGATGTTTCTGCAGCAGCATGTATGCACAGTAAATAGCTTCCGGATAATCGCGCACGAGCATGTGCAGGCGGCAAACTTCGTAGCGGCTGCGCTCACGGAATTGCAGAAAGCGTTCTTTTGAAATAATATAAAGCTGACGGCCTTCTTCGTTTACACTGTCAACCGATGAAATGAGCGCCATACGGCGTTTCCGCACATTAGGGTGTGTGCTGTTTCGGTCTTCATAGTTATCATCAGAATAAATCGGATCAACTTCTTTTCTGAAATAACCGCCCGGTACTTTCATATCGTTACGGTTAAACCAGAGCGTGTCAAAGGTCATATCATCAAACGGAAGATCAGAATACTCCAGCACATCAAACATGCGTAAGGCTTCGTGCGCACGGTAGTTTGATTTGCTGTAAAGATCAAATCCCATTTCATCGGCTTCGAGCTCATGCTCGCGTGTAAACTGGAAGTAGCTGCGGCTCCAGGTATAGCTGGGTGCGTTGCCTGTTTGTTCTTCCAGTTTTTCGCGTTTGCGGAATCCTTTCAGCATGTGCTGCTGTTTGAAGTGCATGATTTCATGCGAAAGGATATAGGCCAGTTGCGCTTCATTATCAATCTGCGCCAGCATGCCAACTGTAATCATAATGGCACCTGTGGCAGATGTAAACGCATTCGGCTCGGGCGTTTTGTAAACGTAAAACCGAAGTTTATTGAAAAGTGCTGTATCGTCTTTGAGCAAGTGACGCGCCACTTCGGTCACATACAAACTCATCGGATCATTGTAGAGGATAAGTCCGGAAATCAGACGTTGCTGAGAGTAATAACTTACCTCACGGGTAAATTCTTCTTCACCTTTATCCATTGCATCGCCCGCCGCTTTACGGCGCGCCGCTTCCTGATCAACCAATACATAACTGGGCGTTGTAAATACCTGCGGAAGTTTACCGCCCGGCTGCAAAGGACCCACCCGAACGGGTGCTGCCGGTTGTGCCGAAATCAGTAAAGCTGCAAATAAGCCCGAAAGAAGAAATAGTTTTTTCATAGTTCTGAAAAGGGGAAAGTAACTGCAACCAATAATGCGCAGCGTTGAATAAAGATACGTTTCAATCCCGAATTGTGAGCGAGGTCCCGCTTCCGATTCGTTAAAAAATTGAAAAACAGCGTTTCTTTTGCAGTAACGCTGTTTTTAAGGGATTGTTGTATGAATTCTTTACTCGGATTTAGGCTGCTTCAGCTTTTTAAATACCGAGTTGAAGTGCATATTCATATTTAATTCTGAGGCTTTCGAATGATGTACTTCCTGATAAAGCATCGCTGTTTCACCGGTACGCAAATCATAAACGATTGTTGTTAAGCGAGTGTAGTTGTTCGGAATCAGGCCATAAATCAGTACGGGAACATTCACAAACGGAACTAGCAAACCAAATACATACAGCGGAGGATTACGCACACGTTTAACGTGTTTGTTGGTTGCGTAGCTCAACATCACATAAGGTGTGCCTAAACGTTTTGCGATGGAATCGCCGAGCGAGTTGAACGCCAGATTTTCCGACAAACTGTTCCCGCCCAAATCGCCGCGCTCGTTGAGCCAGGCTTTCAGCATGCAGTAGGTGGTGTAGTCGGCAGAGTCTAATGAATCCATTTTTTCAGGAGACATCAGCAGCATTTCTATACGCATACCTTTTGCTGCACTTTCCAAAGCCCGCATTTGCTGCGGTGCAATTTTTCCTGACTTCGACGGATCATAGTCAAATTCCATGGTGCGTTTCACTTCGCTGAGCCAGTAAAACTGAGGATCCATTACCGCAATGCGTGATGAGCCAAGGCCATTGCCGCTGTATTTATCCGCTTTTGATCGTTCAACAACATCAAAATCTTCGTAAGGATTTGCACGATGACTTTCCCGAACATCTTCGAAGTTCAGCCTGAATTTATCATCCGCTTTCTGATAATTTACAAAAGCATAGCGGTAATAGAAGTACACCAAATCAGGCTTGGCAGATGAATCGGCAGGAGTGAAGTTGCCATTGTATTTCACAAGCAGCGAAGGGTCAGTCAGCAACTCTTTTTTACGATCCCTGATTTCATCATCAATCTCTTTTTTAAGCTCCTCTCTGAATTCCTGAAATTCAGAAAGTGTGTAAAAGCGTTTGTCTTTGTACTGATCGCTTATTTTCTCACTTATTTTTTGAGGCGAAACTTTGGGCATACGCGATGATGTAATATCGCTTGTGCTTTTATAATCATCGGCCTGAGTTGAATCAACCGGCGAAAAGGCTTTGCTGCTGAAGTCGCGCGGATCAAGGTTTTGCCAGGCTTTCAGAATTTCCATCAGGTGCAGACAACGCCGATTATTTTTTTCTTCGTAGCCGCTGCTCACATTCAGTTTCCAGTTCCAGTCGAGCGCCAGCACCGTCCATTCAAATCCGTGAAGCTTATGAAAGAAATGCACCAGCCGCTGACATTCGCCGGGCACTTCTTCGGGGCCTTGCATGGTGTAATCGGGTTCATCATCGCCGTTGTTTTCAAACAAACTGCTTTGCTCGTAGATAAAGATTTTCGGCAATCGGTAGAACTCTGATTCGCTGTAATAAATAGCCAGGTTGTAAAGCGATTTGCCGATTACTTCACGCGCAAACAGATCGGTGCTGTCTTTGTGCAGCAACACATAAGCGCCGTAAATAGCTTCGGGGTAATTGCGTTCCTCGAGATACAGGTTAATCACCTCGCGGCGGCAAAGATCCTGCAGGTACCAAAATCCGTTTTCCGAAATCTGAAACAGCGGAGTACGCATGGCCGTATCGCCCAGCAGCGGAGCAATAACCCGCAAACGCTTGTCAAGTCCGGGGTGCGTGCTTCTTGATTCATCGCGTTCGGCATCGTCTTTTTCTACTTCGGCAATGGTGTTGAGGGTATAGCTTTCCGGAAACCGGTAATCACCATGCTCAAAGAAAGTAGGATACATGGGCACCTGACCAAACGACCAGTCGTGATGTTCGAGCAGTTTCAGTGCAGCGTAGCCTTCGTGCAGTGCATATCCGGAGGCGCGGAAAATTTTCACGCCTTCTTCATCGGCTTCCAGTTCGAGCTCGCGGGTAAAACGCAGCACGCCCGCCATCGGATCGAAGTATGTGTTTTCGGCACGCTGGCGGTTTCGGAAGCCTTGCAGGTTGTGGCGCTCACGGAAGTGAACCACTTCATGCGAAAGAATAAATGCCAGCTGCGCTTCGTTTTCGATATGCGCCATAAGTCCGGTACTCAGCAACAGCGCGCCGTTGGCCATCATAAACGCATTCACTTCTGTTGAGCGCAGGGTGTAAATAGTAATTTTCTTCCGCAGCTTCGGGTCTTTCACAAGCAGTTTATCCAGAATGCGCCCGGCATAATTGCTCAACGAATCGCCCGTGGTTAAACGCCCCGAAGCCGCAAAGCTGGCGAACGAATACTCCGTCAGGTAAATAAAAGCCGATTCCGCTTCATCCAGCAAATCGCCTTGTGCCTTGCGGGCATCAATTTGTTTTTTGGCCCTGTCTTCGGGCTTTCCTACCAGGCCCGCGGGCAGTGTGCCGTGCGAGTGGAAGAGGGTTTGGGCTTGCAGCGAACAGGCAAACAGAAGGCCCGTAAGCAAAAGTTGAATATGTTTGGTCTTATTCATGTGTGTATTTCAATGGGGTTAGTTGAGTTTGTTTTTTGCTGGTCTTTTAATAATTGTAAACACATCCGTGTAGTGCGAACTCAGCACCATATTTCTTCCAACTTTTCTGCGTTCTTCATCGTACAATAACTCAAGATAGCCAGTTTGCATATTATAAACAAGCGTTACTATTTTACACTTATTCCGTGGAATAACGCCATAAATAATTGCCGGGATAGTTGTGTATGGAATCAGAATAGCAATAGTATATAAGAAAGGCTCACGAACCCGTTTCATGTGACGCGTCATTGCAAATGACGACATTAAATAAGGTGTTCCAAATCTTTTGGTGAGTGTGTCGGAAAGTCCTGTATATGCTTGTGGAACTATAGATTGGTCTGAGATGAGATGTAGGTTAAATTCACTTCTGAATGATGCATACATACACCAAGTCGTGTATTTCTCAACATCATTTTCGTTAAGTTTCTCCGGGAAAGGCCAGACTATACTGGCACTAGAATATAAGGTGTATTGTTTAAGATGGCTATAGTG
>CALRTD020000428.1:0-4265 GCA_943371015.1 Synechococcus sp. UW140
CGGTAACTGGCAAAGCTGTTTATTTGTTTTGTCCCAATGGCTATGGAAACACCAAACTCAACAATGCTTTTTTTGAGCACAAGTTAAAAGTAGCTGCAACTACGCGCAACTGGAAAACCACCTGCCAGTTGCTGCAAATTGCTGAAACACCCGACTAGTCAGTTTTTCAGTCTGCAAACACGGGCTTCGCTGAACCTGAAATTAGCAGCGACAAACGTTTGATTTCTTCAAACGAATACACTTCTCTTTCACTTCATTTAACATCAATTTCATGCAAATAGCTTGACATTGAGCCGAATAGTTGTACCTTTGCACCCTGAAATCAAACCGATCCTCTGTAAATAATTGATTAACAAGACATTAAAATGAACACAACCACTTTCTTCGATGCCTGGCTGAATACCCAGAAAGAACTTACCGACAACTGGATGGAGAGTTCACGCCGTCTTCAGGAAGCTGTAAATAATGGTACAGCGAATGAAAAAGGTGCTGCTATTTATCAGGAATGGCTGAACCGCCAGAATGAGATTACGAAGAAAGCTGCTGAGCATTCAGGTAAAATCATGTCTGAAACCGCACAACAAGCCAGCAACCCTGCTGATGCTGCTGCAATGTTCAGCAAATGGATGAGCGCACAACAGGAAAGCATGAACAAAGCCTTTGGTCAGTTCAGCAATCCGTACACATCAAACTGGAATAACTGGATGAACAATAACACACAGCAGCAGTGGTGGAACAACATGAACAACTGGATGAATCCCCAGCAAAACATGTTTGGCATGAACTCCATGATGCAGCAGTGGATGAATCAGCAGAACAACTGGATGAACCAGTGGATGCAGCAAGCTCAGCAAACTGCACAAACCGACTGGACCAAACAGTGGAGCAACCAGTGGGAACAGTTCAGCAAACAGCTTCAGGATCAGCTCAGCAAAAACACATTTGCCGGCATGACAGATATGAATGCAGCCTGGATGAAGTTCAACGAAATGTGGCAGCCGCTTTATAAGTCAATGCAGGAAAATACAACTGCTGCTGAGTGGATGAAGAATCTTTACAGCGCTGACGCCATGAAAGCGATCATGGAAAACATGAAGCAGTGGATGATGCCAATGCAAGCCAAAGAAATGAATCAGCAATGGCAGCAGTGGATGGAACTCAGCTCTAATTACAGCAAGCATGTTTGGCAGCAGTTTGCCGGAAATACTCCTGAGCAAATGCAGAAACTTATGCCGTTCCTCATGTTCGGTGAAAACAGCTCAGAATTCAATCCTTTCGCGATGTATCAGCGCGCCATCAATCCGATGATTCGCCTGTTCAATCCCGGCAAAGAAGCTGAAATCAACGAACGTATGTCGGCACTGATGACCCTGATGAACGATTACGGCCGCAAACTTGCCGATATTCAGCAGCACATCCAAACCACCGCCATGAAAACCATGGAAAGCATGATGCTCGAAAACTTTGAGCAAGCTAAAAAAGGTGTTGATCTCAACAATTCAAAAGAAGTATTTCAGCATTGGGTAAACCGCAACGAAGAAGCTTTCATAAACCTCTTCCACAGCGAAGCCTACTCAAAACTTCAGGGCGAACTGCTCGACCTCAGCCTTCAGATTCGTCAGAATAACGAGCAGCTCATGGAACTCAGCCTCCAGCCCATGCCTGTTGTACTGCGCAGCGAAGCTGATATCATGAACCAAACCATTTACGAACTCCGTAAACGCGTTCACCAGCTCGAACAGCAGCTTGGTGCTAACGAAGCTCCTGCCGCCAAAACAACAGGTAAGAAAAAAGCTGCAACAGTTTAACGCATCATTTCCCCTACACAATGAGCAGCGAAAACCTGATGAAAGAAATGGCCGAGGCCGGTACCAAAATGGTTACCGCCTACGACAATCTTGTGCACACCGGAACAGTTGAAGTAGGCACCACGCCGAAAAAATTAGTTTACACTGTTGATAAAGTAAAACTCTATCGCTACGAGCGCGAAACTCCCGCAACGGTTACCACACCTGTAATCATTTCTTACGCGCTGGTAAACCGTTTCGAGATGCTCGATATACAGCCCGACCGCAGTCTTGTGCGCAACCTGCTCAGCCTCGGATTGGATTTGTATGTGATCGATTGGGGTTACCCGACACGCGCCGACCGTTACGTTACACTCGATGATTACGTAAACTGGTACATTGGCGGCTGCGCTGATTTTGTTCGCCGCGATCATGGTATTGATGCTGTTTCACTGATGGGTATTTGTCAGGGCGGAACACTTGCAACCATCTACGCTGCGCTGCATCCTGAAAAGGTGAAAAACCTGATCACACTTGTTACGCCGATTGACTTTTCAACCAACGATGGTCTGCTGTTTCGCTGGGCGAAGGACATGAACATCGATCGTTTGGTTGATGCGCACGGCGGCGCAGTTCCGGGCGAATTTCTGAACAACGGATTTGCCATGCTCAAACCCATGATGCGTGTAAACAAATACATGGGCATGAATGATACCATGCAGGATAAAGACAAGCTCATGAATTTTCTACGCATGGAAAAGTGGATCAACGACAGCCCCGATCAGGCCGGCGAGTGTTTCCGCCAATTCCTGAAAGATTTGTATCAGGAAAATAAACTGGTGAAAGGCACACTCGAAGTTGGCGGAAAAACAGTAAGTCTGAAAAATATCAAGATGCCGCTGCTGAATATTTACGCCAGCGAAGATCACCTGGTTCCCCCGGCTGCATCAATCCCGTTCAATGAGCATGTTGGTACAAAAGACAACGAGCTCTACAAATTCCCCGGCGGACACATCGGTGTATTTGTAGGCAGCCGCTCACAAAAAGAACTCGGACCGACCATTGCAAAATGGCTCAGCAAGAGAGACTAAATAATGTTGAATGATGAATTATGAATGTTGAGTGAAATCATTCATAGTTCAACACTCATCATTCAACATTACTAAAGATGCTTGTTTGTTACCGGCTCGTTTTGCTTCGTGCAATGAGCCGGTTTTTTTATTGGAAATGACGTAGAAATACGCAGTGACGGGTGTATGCGATGAATTATTTTCGATTCAAACACCCAACCATGAAAACCATTTTCTTACCTCTCTTACTGCTGCTTAGCTTTACAGCACAAGCACAAAGTGCCTTGACTCCCGGCAAATCGTATGTACTGTCATCATCGGTGGTAGCAACGCCGTGGGACTATGTGAACAATGCACAACTGCCAAACACAGCCCCTGTATCGCTGGAGCGAGGCTATAAATTTACGTTGATGAGTATTTCTGCGGATAATCAATTTGCGATAATTGAATTATGGCGTTTTGCAGCTCCGCAAAATAAATTGCTTACAGGAAGTACCAAAGATTCGCTGCGTGCAAAAGGATTCCTGCTTAGCGGAAAACCATTGAATGATTATAAATATTTCCAAATTCCAATTGCTGACCTTTCGATAAAAAGCATTGCCTACTCAGGCCGCACGCCGGTAATTGGTCTGGTTACTTTGCCTGTAAAACTTCGCTTTGGTTACAACAGGCCGGGTACAGCGTTTGACTTTTCGAAAGATGTATCGCTAACCGCTTCGTTTGCGGTACGCAATCCGCTTAACCACGGACTGAACCAAACTTACCTGACGTGGGTTGTGGCCACAGGTTTTTCGTCAATTGCACTCGACAGTTTAACAGCTCCCAAGGTTCGACAAAGTATTGACGCCAGCAGCTATACGTTTACCACTGGATTAATGTTTGAATTTAAATCAGGACAAATAGGCTTGTTTACTGGTATGGATTTACTGGGAAGAAATAAACAGCGCTACGGCTGGGTGTATCAGGGGTTACCTTGGTTTTCGCTGGGAATTGGGGTGAATTTGTTTTCGTCTGATAACTCTTCGTCAGGTTCAAATACACAAACCGTTGCCCCGGGTGGCAAGAATTGAGGTAAAATGCTGAATTTTGAAGCAGTCGCGGCAAAATTGCGACTGCTTTTTTATGCAGGCCTGTTTCCTTAATGGTTTTGATGCACCGCTTTATTACAGCGTACACGGCAATGTGCATTTGCCGGTGCTGCTTTTTGTACACGGCGTGGCCGAAAGCAGTGTGATCTGGCAACCTGCTATTCAACTTTTAAAAAACGATTTCTGTTGTATTGCAGTTGATTTGCCGGGACATGGTGAATCTGCAGAATTACGCGGCAATTGGAGCATGACGTTTTATGCGCAGGTTTTACGTGCATTTCTCGAAACCATGCAAATCAACTCTGTTACACTTGTTGCAC
>CALRTD020000429.1:0-4263 GCA_943371015.1 Synechococcus sp. UW140
GTTGCTCCAGAAGTATTTGTTACCACTACTATTCCTTGGGCAGATTATGTATTTAAACCCGATTATCGCTTACGTCCGCTCTCGGAAGTAAATAGTTTTATTGGCTTGCATGGCCATTTACCCGGTATGCCTTCTGCTGCCGATGTGCAACTTAATGGAGGGTTTGAAATGGGGCGATTGAATATTTTGCTGTTGGAGAAGGTTGAGGAGTTGACTTTGTATTCGATTCAGCTAGAAACTAAAATTAACAGTTTACAAACAAAAATTGATGACCAACAAAGTCAAATTGAACTATTAGAAAAGCGAATTGAAGCCATTGAAATTAAACAACCTAAAACCGCAAAATAATGGCTAGCTATTGTAGAAAAACGACGATTCTATTGTGGTTTATTTTATTTAGTCTTGGATTGCGATCTCAAATTCAGCTAAATACGTCTCCTCAATATGCACCTTGCGAAGGAAATAACTATGTATTGGTTTTTTCCGATGATTTTAATGGAACATCACTAAACACCACAAACTGGCGAATTGGGATGCCAAATGACAATGTATTGCCTGGTGGTAATACTTGGAATAATCCGGCCAATTGTACAGTTAGTAATGGTACACTGAAACTAAATTGCGTTGTTCAACCAGGCTATTATCAAACTTTCCCATATAGTTCAAATACAAGCTATTATGAATATACGGGGAGTTTATTATTTTCAAATTTTTCATTTGGCCCTGGCAAGTATGAGATTTGCTGCAAAATACCGCCAATAAATAGAGGTTTTCCTTCTTTTTGGACTTGGCACTACAGCGAGTCTGCGGGTTGTTGGAATGAGATTGATATTTTTGAATTCTTTCGTGGGTCTCCAGGGTTTCCAAATCAAAGTGCTACAGCAGCGGCGAAAAGAGTTAAAATGACTATACATAAAGAATCTATATGTTGGGACGGCAATACTCATATTCAGGAGGGAGAAAATTTTGATGACAACACTCCTCATGATCAAGCATTTCATATCTATAGTGTAGATTGGGATAATGATAAAATATCTTTTTATGTTGATAACATTCTCAGACATACAATTTATCATTATACTTATTCGAACTTAAATGTTCCGGTCACTTGTTTTGAGTTAGCCAACAACCCTACACTACCAGTTAACGAGAATCCAGAATATACTCGATTTAATAAGGCTATGAATTTAATGGTCGGTATTGGAGCTGCAAATAATGGAAGAAGTAATAGCGATGATACTTGGCCTTTGACTTTAGAAGTCGATTATATACGTGCTTGGCAAAGAGCAGATTGTTCAGGTACTAAGCAACTCTGTGAACTTGGTGACTGGGGTACGGCACGTTCATTTATCAATGCTGCAAATATTATTGCAGGAGGGGCAAGTTGCAATTCGGTAATTGGACCACATGGATTCCCAAAAGAATATATTGCAACGAACTCTGTGCAATTTCTTCCTGGATTTCACGCCCAAGCAGGTTGTAAGTTAACTGCCAAAATTGGTCCGTGCACACCAGCATGGCGGATGGCTGCAACTGAAACAGAACAGGAAGTTCAAAATCAACCGGATAAAGCTGCTATTGTTCCTAAAAAACTAACAGTTTTACCTAATCCGTCAAATGGAGATTTTAATCTTACATTCTTCAATAGCAATGAAGGAAATCTAACTATCTCTGTTTATGATCTTCATGGTAAAAAAATATATTCAAGTATTGAATCTTTCGCTGTGGGGCAAGTTAATATTGACTTGGGACTGTCAGTAAGTCGAGGAATGTATTTAATCAGAATTGAAGAAACAGGAGAAACAACCCGATTTGTGATTAACTAATTATCTATTTTCACCAAACAAGGCTGCCGGAATCCGGCAGCCTTGTTTGTTTTATGCGCCACCTTATCTTTGCAGGTATGTCAAAGAAAAATCGTTCCGAAAACGGCTTTGTTTACTCGACCAATCCCGATTTTAAGCCGGAACCGGAGGAGCAGGACAACAGTGTTCTTTTGCCACCTCAGCAGCAAAACCTGCGCATTCACCTCGACCGCATGGGCGGCGGCAAAGTAGTCAGCCGCATCACCGGTTTTGTGGGGCCCGAAGCCGATCTTGAAGCACTTGGCAAAAAGATGAAACAGCAATGCGGTGTAGGTGGCTCGGTGAAAGACGGAGATATCCTGATACAAGGCGATCACCGCGATAAATTGCTGCAGCTTCTGCACAAGGCCGGTTATCAGGCTAAAAAAGCCGGGGGCTGATGGACAACAGCCAAGCCCATTTTTTTGCCGGACTCAAAGTAGTAGAACTGGCCAGTGTCTTGGCCGGGCCAGCTGCCGGGCGCTTTTTTGCTGAACTTGGCGCCGAAGTTATCAAGCTCGAAAACCCGCGTACCGGCGGCGATGTAACCCGAAGCTGGAAACTGCCATCGGAACCCGCCGAACAGCGTATTTCGGCCTACTATGCCTCTGTAAATCAAGGCAAAAAAATACAGTTTGCCGACCTCGGCACGCCCGAAGGGCAAACTACCCTGCACGAGCTTCTGGAAACGGCCGATATTCTGCTTGTCAACTTCAAACCCGGCGACGACCGGAAGTTTGCCGTTGACTACGAATCGCTGGCAGCCCGCTATCCGAAACTTATTTACGGCCACATTACCGGCTACGGTAAAGACAACGAACGCACTGCCTTTGACCTTGTGCTGCAAGCCGAAACCGGTTTCATGAGCATGAACGGCACTCCCGAAAGCGGCCCGCTCAAAATGCCGGTAGCCTTGATTGATATTTTGGCGGCTCATCAGCTAAAAGAAGGGCTGCTGGTTGCACTTCTCGGCCGCGCTCAGCACGGAAAAGGGGCTTATGTGCATGTTTCATTATATGCTGCTGCTGTGGCTTCGTTAGCCAATCAGGCTTCAAATTGGCTGATGGCGAAACATAATCCGGGACTTACCGGCTCTCTGCATCCGAATATTGCCCCTTACGGCGAAACATTTGCCTGTGCAGACGGGCGCTTTATTGTTGTGGCTTGCGGAAACGACCGCCAGTTTGCAGGTCTGTGTACAGCAGCCAATTTGCAGCAACTGGCTTCGGCAAGCGAATATGCCATAAACAGCGAACGGGTAAAACACAGACTTGAACTGAAAAAACAGTTTGATTTGTTTTTCAGTCAATTCCCGGCATCGGAAATTATCCGGTTATTAGACAAAAATCAGGTTCCTGCTGCAATTATCAGCACCGTGAAAGAAGTTTTTGAAAGCGAAAAATCGGCTCATTTAACTGATAAACAAGCAATTGAAGGTTTTGATACAACCGCTGTTTTAACAGTTGCATTTAAAATAACAAAAACCTGATTACCGGTTAATACGTATAAGTGAGATAGAAACCTGATTTTGCTTATTTTTGCTTAAACCTCCAAGAAGCAGAACCGACCCAATGCTGAAACGTTACTTATTTATTCTGTTTATTGTGCTGCCGCTATTTGCAGAGGCACAGCGCAGAAGTCGTTACCGTTATGAAGTTGGAGTTGGTGTGGGAGTCTCCAATTTCCTTGGTGAACTTGGCGGCGCCAACCAGATTGGTACCAACGGATTAAAAGACCTTGAATTTTCGCTGACACGCCCTTCATTCAGTGCTTTTTTGCGTTACCGCAAAGCCCGTTATTTTGGCTACCGTGCAGCATTCAGCTACGGAAAAGTAAGCGGGTATGACGGTCTCACAGAAGAGATCTTTCGCAACAACCGTAACATACATTTCAAGTCAAATATTTTTGAATTCAGTACACAATTTGAGTTTTATTTCACGAAAGAACGCCCCGGCCATCTTTACAAATACAAAGGCGTTACCGGTTTAAAAAACGTTGATCTTCAGGTTTATGCTTTTTCGGGAATCGCCACCTTCTGGTTCAATCCGAAAGCCAACTACAATGGTGTTTGGTATGCGCTTCAGCCATTAGCGACAGAAGGGCAAACCCTGAAACCGGGTACAAAAAAATATAGCCGTGTTAGCGTAGCCATTCCGGTGGGTATTGGCTTTAAAAATGCCCTCGACCGTCGCTGGAGCATTGGGCTTGAGTTTGGAATTCGCAAAACATTTACCGATTATATTGATGACGTAAGTACAACGTACTACGATAAAGATGCAATTGCGGCAGCATTTGGTCCGGCTGCAGGTTATTTTGCTGATCCGTCTCTCAACCTGATTCCGCGCGATCCCGGTTTTGAAGTTACAGGTGTGGGACAGCAGCGCGGCGATTCGTCTGACAATGATTCGTACCTGTTTGC
>CALRTD020000430.1:0-4262 GCA_943371015.1 Synechococcus sp. UW140
AGCATTTTTTGGCATTCTAATTCGGGCTTTTTTTACATTCTAGCTTGCCCGTAGTTCGGAATGTTTTGGGTAATCTTCATTTTAAAAGAGCCGCAGGTGTAAACTCATTTTTTATTCTCGTTTGGCAGTCCCGCAACTCACTAATTGACGAACTCCTTGTGTTGGTATAAACACAAAACGCTCGGCAGAGGAACGGATTTCTAAGATCGGTTCGGTGTGGGACGTGAGTTGCATTTTGTTTTTGAATTATACCTCCAAAGGCTTACTGCAAAACATTTTTTGGCATTCTAATTCGGGCTTTTTTTACATTCTAGCTTGCCCGTGGTTTATGTTTCCGGTTTTGAGCATTTTACACGCTGCTCTTTACATTTCGCAAAAAAACAAACTCAACACACCGAGCGCAGCGAGGTTAAAAAACATCTGTCCGCAAGTCGTTCAACACTCATCACTTCTGAGCGTTAGCCGAAGAAACACTCATCACTCCCTAAATAAAAAAAACATCCTCAAAGCAATTTTGCAATGAGGATGCCTTTTTTATTTAGGGTAGATAATCGGGCTCGAACCGACGACCCCCAGAACCACAATCTGGTGCTCTAACCAACTGAGCTATACCTACCATGTTGACCACCTTTCGGCAGAACGGGGGCAAAGATAGTGCTTCATGTTAATTCTGCAAACAAACGGGGCGATGAAAAACGTAAATTTGTGGTTATGAGCCAGCAAGAAAGGCAAATTTCGTTAAAGATTGAGGGGATGGATTGCGCTAATTGTGCACTGGGCATCACCCGTAAACTCAATAAAGGCGGGCATTCTGACGTGCAAGTGAACTTTGCTACCGGCGAAGCCACACTTGAACTTGCCCCCGAATGCACACGCGAACAAGTTGTTAATGATATTACTTCGCTGGGCTACCGGGTGGTTGAACCCGCACAGTCTGGTGTAAAACAACCTTTCAGACTCAGTACCGAGCAGCGATTCTGGTTTTGCCTCGTGTTTACCGTACCGCTGTTTTTTGGTCACATGCTGTTCGGACACAATGCATTGATCAATAAACCATTGGTTCAGCTTT
The DNA here is from genome assembly GCA_943371015.1 of Synechococcus sp. UW140. Lineage (GTDB taxonomy): Bacteria > Bacteroidota > Bacteroidia > Palsa-965 > Palsa-965. The sequence goes on from CALRTD020000430.1 coordinate 1,070, forward strand.
TACTTTGCCTTCCGGTTCTTGCTGTAGGCGGATTGCATTTTGCACGCAGCGCGTGGGGTTCAGTGCGTTCGGGTGTGGCCAATATGGATGTGCTGATTTTGCTTGGCTCAACAGCGGCATTCGGCTACAGCATTTTCGGTTGGAGCACAGCCGCATCAGTACACGATGTACATAACTACCTGTTTTTTGAAACTACAGCCACCATTATTACCCTTGTGCTGTTGGGTAATGTGTTTGAACACCGCGCTGTAAAGCGTACCACAACTGCTATCGACGAACTTTCAGCCCTGCAGCCCGAAAAAGCGCGACGCATCTCGGTTCACGGTAACCACGAACACATCGACGAAGTACCTGCTGCCGATCTTCGTCCCGGCGATCTGCTGCAAATCAACACCGGCGAAGCCATTCCGGCTGATGCAACTGTAGTTTCGGGCAGCGGTGCGGCAAACGAAGCCATGATGACCGGCGAGGCCATTCCGGTAAACAAAAATCCGGGCGACAGCCTCACCGGAGGCACCGTGCTTTTGCAAGGCCCTCTCCGCGCAACGGTTACACGCACAGGAAAAAATACGCTGCTGGCACAAATCATTGATCTGGTAAAAAAGGCGCAAAACGAAAAACCTCCTGTGCAGCAATTGGCCGATAAAATAAGCGCCATTTTTGTACCTGTAGTTATTGCCATTTCGCTGCTCACCTTCATTATGAATGTATGGATGATTGACACCAGCTTCCGCGAAGCGCTGCTGCGCAGCATTGCCGTTTTGGTGATTTCCTGTCCGTGCGCCATGGGACTGGCAACGCCAACTGCAGTAATGGTTGGAGCCGGACGAGCTGCACGAAACGGCATTCTTATGCGCGGCGGACGAACATTAGAAACGCTGGCGAACGTTAAAACCATCGTTTTTGATAAAACCGGAACATTAACAACAGGCGTATTCAGCGAACTGAAAATTACTCCGCTTGATCATAACAGTTCGGATGAAGTGCAGCGCATATTGCTCGGATTAGAACAGCAATCATCACACCCGCTGGCACGTTCTGTCACCGATTTACTGAAAAAGCAAGGCATTACGCAGGCCGCTGAATTAAGCCAGCTTACAGAAATTGCCGGCATCGGAATTGAAGGCCGCGATGCAGCCGGCAACAATTGGGCGGCAGGTTCATGGCGATTGCTGCCGGAGCAGTTTGCCGCAAGCAGCCACGATATGTATATTCTCAAAAACGGTGTACCGGTGGCTGCTGCCGACCTCAGCGATGAAATACGGCTGGGCATGAAAGAATTAATTGAGTTTATCCACAGCCGCGGAATCAACACTGTTTTGCTCAGCGGCGACCGCCAAGCCAAATGCGAACAGGTGGCTGCAGCACTCGGCATAACCGATGTGCTGGCCGAACAGCTTCCGGCACAAAAGCTCGAACACATTGCGCGGCTGTCGGCAACAGCCAAAACAGCCATGGTTGGCGACGGTATAAACGATGCTCCCGCCCTCGCCCGCGCCGATGCCGGCATTGCACACGGAGAAGCTACTCCGGCCGCATTGCAGTCGGCACAGGTATTGCTGGCCGGAACCGGCGATCTGCGCAAACTTCGCGATGCACTGCTGATCAGCACCCACACGCTGCTTACCATAAAGCAAAACCTCTTCTGGGCATTTTTCTACAATGTAATCGCCATTCCCCTTGCCGCTGCCGGTTTCCTTTCGCCAATGATTGCAGCGCTTTCGATGGCTTTTTCGGATGTGATTGTCATCGGAAATTCGATACGTTTGCGCACCAAAAAACTATCGTAAACGCATGCAGCCCGAAAAACCCCATCTTCTTTACATTGCCAGTTGGTATCCGCATGTTTCGGCACCAACACAGGGTATTTTCATTCAGCGTCATGCAAAAACGGCAGCACTCGATTCTACAGTTACTGTGGTATTTGCCTATCCGGATCCGCACCTTACCGGCAATGCGTTGATTACCGGAGTTGAGCAGCACGGATCATTAACAGAGATTCGCGTTTCGTATTCCCCGCACACGCGCTCTGTACCGCTGCTCTCGAAACTTCGCAAAAGCAGGCGTTACACCAATGCCATTCGCGCAGGAGTTGCCGAAGCGATCATGCGAAACGGTCACCCCGCACTGCTGCACCTTCATGTGATCTGGCGCGGAGCAGTGGCTGTACTTCCGCTGCTGCGTGAACTGCGTGTGCCACTGCTCATTTCGGAGCACTGGTCAGGCTATTTGCCGCAAGACGGAAACTACAACGGGTTTCTGATAAAAAGCTATACCGAACGCATTGTAAACCGGGCCAGACATATCACTGTAGTTTCCCAACCAATGCACAAAGCCATGCAGCAACATGGCTTAAAAGGGAACTACTCCATGCTGCACAATGTTACCGATACCGATTTATTTAAACCCGTCCCAGTATTGCTCGATGATGAGCCGTTTAAACTCATTCATGTTTCATCATTAACCGAACGCGAAAAAAATATTTCGGGAATGCTGCGGGTAATGCAAACGCTGAGCAATGAAAAAATTACGCTCACCATTATAGGCAACGGTCCCGAAAAAGCAGCGCACGAAACATTGGCAGCTGCGCTGGGTGTGTTCGGTAAAACAGTTTTCTTTGAAGGACAAAAAACGCCCGAAGAAGTTGCCGAAGCCATGCAGAAAAGTCATGCGCTGCTCATGTTCAGTCATTTCGAAGGAATGCCTTGTGTAATTTCAGAAGCACAAAGCTGCGGACTTCCTGTAATTGCCACATCAACCGGCGGAATACCGCAAATGGTAAATAAGGAACAGGGAATACTTGCACAACCGGGCAATGAAGACGAACTTCGCCGTGCGGTGCTTGAACTGCGTGATAACTTCGCAAACTATAATCGTGCAGCTATTCGCGAACATGCCGTAAACACCTACAGCACCACTGCTGTACGCGCCGAACTGAAAACACTTTATGCAACCTGCATCCACTAATACAACCGAAGAAAAAATCCGCGTTGTGCTGCTGTGCAACGGCCTCAGCTTCGAAGCTTGGGAAGCCGAAGCGATCAGACAGGTTAAAGAACTTCGGTTTGTTGAATTGGTTCTTGTTATTGAAAACAGCAATCCTGCATCAGGCGCAACAGTAAAGCAACCGCTCCGTTATCCGTGGCGAAATTTTCTCTGGCGTGTATATAAACGCAAGCGCCTTTCAAAAATT
>CALRTD020000431.1:0-4243 GCA_943371015.1 Synechococcus sp. UW140
GTTAAGTCCTGCATCAGCTACCGGTGCTGGGTTTACTGTAACGGTAACCTGATCGGTAGCTGTACATCCGTTCAGCGTTACAGTTACTGTATAGATTGTTGTTCCGGCCGGTGAAACAGTTTGTGAAGCGCCGGGCGTATTGCTGAGTGCACCTCCGTTCCAACTGTAAGTACCTCCGCCGGTTGCGGTAATGGTAGTGCTGTTTCCTGCACAAACTGCGGTATTGGCTCCTGCATCAGCAACAGGTGTTGGATTTACAGTAACTGTAACCGGAACACGGTATGTTCCCGGACAAGTTCCAACGTAATATGTTGTTGTAGTACTCAGCACCGGTGTAGTGAACGAAGTTCCGGTAAAAATGGGATTTCCGCCGGCAGCAGCAGTGTACCAAAGTACTGATTGCGGGCTGGGCGGTGTGCCGTTTACGGTAGCTGTTAGTGTTGCGGTTTGTCCGGCGCAAATGGTTGCTCCGGTGGCCGTAATGGTGAAGTTGGTAACTGTTGCAGTAGTATTACCTGAGCCTCCGCGCATAGCACCGTTTGGAGGAAATTCGGTAATTGCATCTGAGTTAGTTGTGCCGTTTAAGCCTCCGTTGGCTGTGCGCGTAATAGCACCGGTTGAAATTGCGATGTGTCCGCCCCCGCCCCCGCCTCCGGGGCCTTCGGCTTCGTTAATTGCGCCGAAATAAAATGCACCGCGGGTCATAACCTGATTTCCGCCGTTTCCGCCGTTGGCTGTGGCCGAAATTCCGGTGAGTGTACCTACTGAATTAATTACGATAGTACCGCCAGCACCGCCGCCGCCTGAGCCATCGCGTCCGGCATAAGATGTGGCGGCAGCAGTTCCGAATGAGTTTGCGCCGTTATTTCCGTTTGATACAACAGTACCTGTGCCGCTCACGTTGCCGTAGCACATGATATAAATCAGTCCGCCGCCATCGCCGCCAACTCCGCCCTGATTCTGATTCATATCGCCGGCACCACCTCCGCCGCCCAGAAATAATCGTCCGGTGCTGTAGTTGAGCGGTCGTCCGCCGAGTCCGCAGGAGCCCCAGTTGCGGCTATCGCCCCCCCAGCCGCTGGAGCTGGGTCCTAGTGTTGCTGCATTTGCATTTTGGTCAGAAAAGCTGTAACCGCCACGGCCGCCTCCGGCAGAATTGGCAGTAGTAAGCGTGGTAATGTAATTTATGCCGTACTGAGGATCCACGTTCCAGGCAGAGGTGAAAGCAGCACTGGGGTCAGGCACACCCAAGCCGCGCCAGTTTCCGGTATTTCCACCGTTTGCACCGCCGCCGCCGCCGCTGTTGTGAGCGCATCCGCCGCCGCCGGCGTTTGCAGCAGCACCGCGGCCGTATCGTCCGCCCAGCGGATCATAATCGGCTTGGTAACCTACAATGCCTTCGCCTTTTTCGGCTCCGAAAGTGGGATCTGTTGATCCTACATTATTTACTCCAAAAGTGGTAACGTTCTCAAGCAGTGCACCGCCGCGAAATCCTCTGCCGCTCACATCAATTGTTCCGTTGATAACGGCATTTCCCTGCACTTCAACGGCGGCAATACCACCAACGCTGCCATTCCAGTCGTCGGCTGTAATTCCTGCTCCGGCATTTACTGTCAATGTTGTCCAACGCGGCACACGCACAACCTGTGCACGGTTTGTTCCGCCCGAGAGATAAGCGTTTCGTAAGCCGCAATCAAGTTCTATAGATGTTGCGGAGGGCACCGACTTCACTTGTGCATATTCAAATAAACCGCAACTGTTGTAGGAGGTTATTTGTCCCCAAGATGTATCAATTGGACTGGCCACAGTTCCGTTGAGCGTTCCGATGATTGAAACACCCTGAATCTGGATGATCATGATCAGATCGCCGGGGGCAAGATTGGCAGTAAAACGACCGTTACCGTTGAGTGTGCTGTTGGTAACAGAAATAAGGGTACTGTTTGCAGCGGCATTGGCTGTTAACGGAGTATATTCATTAACAACAGTATTTGCAGCAGTAACAGTGCGCGCGCCGTGAACGCCCTGCTGAGCGTTAAGGCTGAAGGCAAAAACAAATATCGAAAAAGCAATTGCTGAAATCCGGCAAAAGGTCTTCATCAGGAAATTACGCAGTTTGGTGAGAATGCTCACAAGATAACGTAAAATCCCTGATTTCAGGGCATCGGGCTAGGGATGATGGTTTGTAAAAAATCAGGTAAGGGTACCGTATTAATTCGTTTTCAAACAATTAACAAACGGTATTTAAGTGACAACTCAGCAAATCCAACTTTTAAAACGGATTTCTGGGAATCCACGGCGATGGCTTCAGGTAATCAATAAACGGGCGTATGATTTGGTTGGACAGTCCGTTGCGGTGGCGGATGCAGCACACAAGTTCGTGAGCAACGGCACCAACTGTTGATTTGATTTCCGGAGCTGTGCGGCCGAGGAAAATTTGTTCGGCATTGGCAGTAATTCCATCGGCCACAAAATCATACAGCAGGCGCTGATATAGGTGAAGCTCAGTACTTACCGAGTAATCGAGACCAATGAAATGCGCTTCTAGCGCAGCTTTTTTGTTTGCCGAAGCCGGTAAGTGAAACAGGGAGCGAAAAGCTACAATGCGCCCGTTCAACCTGTAAACCATGATCCGGAACAAATCAGGAAATGTGCGTTTCATTTCCAAAAAGTAACTGGCTTCGAGACGGGTAAGTTTGAAACGGGCCTTATTGTACACTAGCAGGTAAAGCGAATAAAGTTCAGGCAGGAGTTGTGCTGTTTCAGCGGCATTTAGTTCCTGCGTTTCAAGCATAGCCGTTTTATTCATTACGCTCCGGGTGCGTGTACGGTATTTTTTTGCCATTGCCGCCACATAATCGTCGAACGATTTCCACTCGTCGCGAAGCGGCACAATCATTTCCGGCTCTACCTGAAAGGAATGATATCGGTGTTTTTTGAGCCTGAAAAACCCATCTTTCGCTGCAGCCTGATAATAGTCTTTCACCAACACTGCCGAAATTTTAATTGGCTCCACCGAAGTTTTAGTGATGTGCTTTACCACTTCCGCCATTGCCGAAAAAGCCTGCTCGCGATCAATATCAGGTCTGATAGCAATGCCGTATTCCCCGCTCACAAAGTTATTCCCCGAAATCAGCAACCGCATACCGCATTCCTCGCGGCAGCGGATCAGCCAGTCGCTCCAACTGCTGCCAATCCCGGGAATTGGTTTTGCAGCCGCCAGCGGAGCCAGAATTTCGGCCAAAAGTTCTGCGCTCAAATGCACTACCTGAAAGTAAAGTGCGGCAGCAGCCTTTTTGCCGTCGTACAACAGCACATAAATAAATGAAAGATCAGGAGAGGCGGTTTCTTCGGTAACTCTTACATAATCATGCTTCAAAAAAAGTTGTTCGCTTCGCACCAAACCATTCCACACCCCCTCGGGCACAGCCGCAGCCGACGAATAAAACTCCGCTCGCAGTCCCGAGGGCAGCTCTACAGATGCAGTTGTATCAGATTCAATTAAGGAAGTGCGTTTCATAACGGCAGCCCCTAATGTACGAACTGCAACCGTGTGTAAGTTGCGTGCAAGTATATGAACAGGACATTTTTCCTGAAAAAATGAGTTTATAGACGACGACATCGAACCAATAAGCAACTACTGCGGTAAACTGTTTAAGTAACAGTCGGAACAGGCAGAAGGTTTATTGCATGCCGCCTGATTTTTTTGTGGCTGAATTCGCTTTTTTACGCAAACTGATAGGCACAATGCGAGAGCTAACAGCGCAAACCCGCATACAGGTTGTTCCATATATTTTTTTGAGTATTTTGCTCCAATACGAGGTACTTATGCAAACTTGCGCATGAAGTTTTTCTTCGGCTCTGCAAGTATCTGTTGGGGCGAAGGTCTTCGGTTATTTCTTGATCATTTCCGGCATTTGCTTTGTGCCACTCACCTAACTTTTGACTACAGCCACCGCCGGAATAGAAACTGCTCTATTTCCTGTATCTTTCTTCAGTTCAGTTGAGTATTGAGAAAAGTAAAAATGATTGGGAGCGAAAGTGATGCGCAATTAATTACCGCTTGGCTCCCGCTTTCCGCTGCAAGTGCTCGGGAGATTAATGTACCACTAAAGCATTATTTTACCCTGTGCGCTTTCCGCTGCAATCGGGGCTAGTGATTCATACTGGTTGGTGTTTCAAAAGTATTATTCTATTAAGTCTAAACTATTAGAAATAACTAGTTACGTTCCTTCGAAGAGTATAA
>CALRTD020000432.1:0-4237 GCA_943371015.1 Synechococcus sp. UW140
CGTTTCCGGCAGCACCTATTGATATAAATCTTTCCGGAGCATCAGAACTTTCGGGACCACTCAACTCGCCCGATCTTCAGATTGATCTTTCCGGCGCATCTGAATTATCAGCTCGCGGAAAAGCTCAGAAAGCCCGTATGGTACTTTGTGGCGCATCCGAAATAAACGGCGATGCTTTTACTGCCGAAGTTCTTACGATCTCACTTTCCGGCGCATCATCAGCCCGTGTTCGGGTAAACAAAACACTTGATGCAAGTGCTTCCGGTGCTTCCGAACTCATTTATATCGGTAAACCCGGAAATGTTAACCGCACAACCTCTGGTGCATCTTCTATCGAAAACGAGAACGAATAGGTTAACTGATATATACATTGCAAAAATCCCCTCTGCATTACGCGGAGGGGATTTTTACTTGATAATAATTAGTCAGGAAAGCACAATGCTCAATTACGGACAACACGTTTCACCAACTGCTGTCCGCTATCGGTAATCAGGGTGACTAAATACATTCCCGGTGCAAAATCACTGGTATTGATCTGATTTGTTGAGTTGGCCTGAAAACGGGTTGGACTATTGGAAATGACTCGTCCCTGCATATCGGTAATTATGATTTCACGAACAGCATAATTACCGGTTGAGATACTGAACGAATTTGTAAACGGATTAGGCCAAACCGAAAAAGCACCTGTTGTTTCGGCCGACTCAATACCGGCTATCAGCGAAACATCATACAGCACAACTTTTCCGCTGCCGGTTCCGGAAACTACTTTATCGCCCAGCGGCGACCACGCCAGCGAGAATACCGAACCGGAAGCATAAGGAAGCATCTGTATCAACTGGTAAGTGGTAAGATTGAACAACCGCACCCGTGCATCAGAAGAACCGGTAATTAAATAAGAACCGTCGGGCGAAATTGCAATTGCATTCACATCGGCAGTTGAAACAGTTATTGTTTGAAGCAGTGTGTAATTAACAGCATCAAAAATTTTAACGGTATTGTCTTTACTGCAGCTCACAAGCCGTGCATTGTCAGGTGTAAACTCAACTCCAAGCACATCATCGGTATGATTGGTGAAGGTGTGCAGCAAATTGCCGAGCGTATCCCAGATTTTAATTTTATTATCGCCGGCACAGGTTGCAATCTTCAGATTATCGGGCGAGTAAGCAACATCATAAACGAAGCCGGTATGTGCCGTAATGTTCAGATCTGCCGTACCGGTAGCCACATGGTAAGTATTTAGTTTTCCGGCCGATCCGCCAATGGCAATTTTTGCATTGTTTGGCGAAAAGACCATTGAAAAAGCATAAGCCGTTCCTGTGGTAATTGTGTTTATGGAATCGGGAACAGCTTGTGTATTATCGAAAATAATCACGTTCCCAAATTCTTCAACTGTTGCAATATAATTGCTGTTCGAACTCATCCCAACGCCAATCAAACACATCAGGCTCGACGGTACTTCGTAATCCCAGCTTAGATTTCCGGTTGATACGTCCCAAAGTCGGAGGTGAGCGGGATGGCAATTTGTGCCTGACAGCACTTGATTACCTCCTGCAGAAAAAGCAACTCCGTTTACCTGAAGACTGTCGGGCTGAGCAATGCGCGTCCACAATGTATCCTGAGCCTGAACAACGTTCAGCGAACATATTGCAACAGCCCAAGCAATGATGTAGTTTTTCTTCATGTTGTTTTGTTTATCGAGAAGACATTTTAACATAAGTGATCCCTTATTCCGGGAGCAATTATTTTAATGCAAGCTACATTTCTCAATTACGAAAGTAAAGCAGCTGTTGTTTATTATTTGCAGTTGGTTGAACTGATTAAATAAATGGATCATCTGATGATAATCACGTTTATTTAGTTGCCCAGTAAGTACTTATTCTGGTTAAAGTTATAGGTAACACCCACTACAACTCTGCCTGCTGAAGAAAGGTTGTTATTTGTTGTATGTTCGTAAACAGGCAAATGTAAGGCGAACTGCATGCTCAGATTTTTCCAAACCACTTCACCTCCGGCTCCCGCCATCATTACATTCATCCCCGTTCCTTCGGTAAGTACATCATTTACAAAAATACCTTTTGAGTATTCGTAATAGGACTGCAGAGAAGGCATAATGATGAAATTACTTCCGGCGTTCAAACGTGCGAAAACATTGAATGAAGTAACAATACTGTTTCCAATGCGTTCATTGAATTTATTGGTGCCGTTTATTTTGCCCATAGCATTCAGGTTTATGCCCATTTTTTTGTAACCAAGGGTATAGCTTGAATACAAGAACAGATCTGTAGTGCCTGTGCCGGGTTGCAGCATGAGGTGGTAGCGTTCGCCTTTTTCATTGGTCAGGGCTGTGCGGCCAAACTGAATTTTAGAGCCAATACCAACAATGAGCCGCTGCTGAAACTTAACATCTTCTAAGCGGCGGATAGCATGCCAGGCGGCAAAAAAAGTAGGATCGCCCAACTCATGCAGTTCGTCTTTTATTTCGCCGGTGCGGCTCATGTTGTGGTTGAACGGCACAAAAGCATTGACTTCAATACGGCGGTGAATGAAGTATTTTAACCGCAGTTCATACGAGCGGAAAACTTCAAAGTCATACGCATTGTACACTGGCTGAGTGCCGCTGCTGTGTGTGGTGTGTAGCACCGAAGGATTTTCGGGAGCACCTGCAGGCAAACGCCACGCACCCGAGGGAAAAAGATCGGGCTGCTGATTGGCAATCGCATAACCGTTGAAACTCCGGTAACGATGCAGCAACTGAATGCTGCTTTGGTTATCGTAAGGTGTAATACCGATAAACGCACCGCAAATATCGCATGCCGCCGAAGTCAACGGCAGAACCAGCAGCAACAACAGTAGGCTGCTGCTGCCGGTTTTTCCGTTTGTTTTCATAATCGTGATTAGTTGTGGATATGCTCAACAGAGAACATATCTGAATAGTTGGTAGCAATCATTGATGATGTGGCGTTAACCGACATCTGGAAGAATGTTGTACCCAAGTTGAGGGTTGTTGGGTTCTGGAACCATTCGCCAATATTGCAACCGATATGAATTTCGGGTGTTGCAGTTGCACTCACCGTTGCCTGATCGCCGTTGAATGTGGGGCTTACTGTACGCAGTGAGCTGTTTGCTCCGCTGAAACCGCCAATGTGAAATACAACATTGTTGTTTGCAGCACCTGATTGCGGTGACGTACCTTCCATCTTAGCCATAATGTAACCGGTGTTCCAAGTCCAGAACATACCGTTAGCCGGATCAAGAGCACCGGTTTGTGCGCCTGATACGTTGCGGGTACTGTCAACACCAATCATAAACCGAATACCACTGTAGTTACCAACCGGAACATTGGCAAGTGTAAGCTCAAACGTATTGGTATCAGCGGCATTGATGAGGTGATAGCTTTCAGTTTCATCGAAAGTGCTGCCATCAGGGCGAACCAGCTTGATGTTTGAAATGTAGTATTTGTAGATTGAGAAATTGATTGTGTCGCCGTTTGCAGTTACATAATTGTTGCTGCTGCCAAGCTCAAACGGAAGTGTATCAAATGTATGTTCGAAGTGGATTTTTACTGAACCTGTTGCAGGAGTTGGAGTAGGCGTAACATCATCGTCATCATCACGATCGCATGATGAAAATGAAAGTGTCGCCGCCGCCGCAGTCATAAGAACTAGTGTGCGTGTATTGGAAATAAAACGTGTCATTGAACTGTAGTTTTTAAGTTGTTAGAATATGGTGAGTCTGAGTATGGTGAACAGCAAAAGTGCTGTACCCAATGCAGACAAATAGGTAATGATTCTGGTGAAGCGTTGCGTTAATACAGTATGCTTCTGTACCTCTTCACCGGATGCGGTTGAGCCGGGCAGTTCACCCTGAACCAGCAGCCTGAGTTTGATTGTGTAGAATTGAATCCACAATATCTCGCGCAAAGCAGCTATGCCCAATAGACCAACAAGCAATACGATTGCCTCGGCCGGGTGTTCCTGCAGCAGCTCCAGAAATGATGAAATCATTGGAGTGCCTGATGAATAAGTTAAACGGTTGATAAGCTCTTATTTAAAGAGCAGATGCGGCGTTCAGCAGCAAGGCGGGTGGAAAATATCAGATTGCTGAACAGACGTTTCAGCAACAAAATAAACAGAAAAAAGGGCGCTCGTAATCTCTGAAACAGGAACAGTAACTGCAAATTCATTTAACTCGGCAGGCCATTCGGTTTTGCCTTTCAATACTTGAGGAAGTGAAACCG
>CALRTD020000433.1:0-4230 GCA_943371015.1 Synechococcus sp. UW140
GATAATATTTTTTATCGTGGTTTTAATCTCAATCAAGCCCCAGAACACGATTTTAGCAATATTTATTTTCTTATTGACGCTGTTTCTGGAATTCAAATCGCAAATATTAATTCGTTAATTCCAAGTAACATAATTGTTTCATTTCAAAACTTAATACAAAGAAATATTCCTGACACAATAAATGTCGCTGAATTACATAGATTTGTCACTTTTGGAGGTTTTGGAAATATATATTTACCAAATCGAATTCCTCCGATACGACAGTTTGTGGTTGGAAGGAGACGACGCATTCAAAACCTTCCAGGAGTAGGAGCGACATTGTATATTAGTCCAGATCCGAATGTTAATCTTGATAATTTTATAATCCCCGTTGAAAGATTAGCTGCCGAGTTTGTAAAAAAATTCGTAAGCGATCACCTCCCTGTTTTATTCAGAATGCATCTTTAATCTCCGGCTATGACTACTACAGAAATCAAAGCGCGCATCGACGCATACATTGCCGGAACTAGTTTCTCACTTCCTGCATCCGGAAATACATTAAACTCAGTAGTAATTAATCAATGGATCACTACATATTTCAGCACTGCTATAACAGGTACATTAGTTGGTTCTGGTGGAATTTCGGGAAATAAAGTTATTTATACTGTTGCGGTTCCAGCATCGAAGTTTTCTTTACTGCAGGCTTCGGCAACTACTATTGAGTTTTCGTTTTATGAAGTAAATGGCATATTGCATTGTGCGGCTAAAACAGCAATATTACCGAACTATAAATTCTCGAATAGTTTTAGCATACTTGCCGGAAGTAACAACACACGGATTGATCAGGTTGTACTTAGTAATAGCAGACTCACAATTACATCCGAATCAATAAACAACATTCAATATGACGGCAGGATAGAGCCAAGCCCATTTTTCAGTAAGATTTCTTGGTTACTGGGAACAGGTGCTGTAATTAGTGGAATTATACAAACAGAAGTACACAATGCTATTACTTATCCTGTATTAACAGTAACAGGTGAATTAGGTGTGTATGAAGGATTTTCTGGTTATTCGCTTGGGTTGCATATCAGGCTTAAAACAACGCTTTTAGCCACAATTATTGAAGGTGAAGGAACTTTTTATGACCTGAATGATGAAGTTGCACTGATTACCAGTTTTACTACACCAACATTATCTGTTCCGGTTATCATGCCACTTTATGGAGCAGGGCAGTATCTTGTTTCCCTGCTTTATGATAGTGAAAGGGGACAAACAGCACTCACAGATATTAACCAGTTGAGCGGATTTACTGGCAACAGTAGCGTAAGTGAATATTTTAATTCCGAGCTGGATTTAGGGAGTGCACAGCTTGTATTAAAAAATGCGGGTGCGGTTTTGGATCCGGTGAACCGATATCTGACGAGTTTCAGTTTTGAAATTGGAATGAATCTGAACTGGACGATTATTCCAAATGTTTTAGCACTAAAAAATATTGATGCCCGGGTTTTAATTATTGATCCAGTAAGCAATGGAAACAGTCAAACAAGTCTTTCGCTTGATGCTGTTATTGAAATTGCCGGTGTTCCTTTAGATGTAACTGTTGAACTTCCTGAAAAATCAATTGAAGCCAGACTGCCGGAGGGAAATACCATTGGACTTTACGATGTAGTTGAACATTTTGTTGGGGGAATAAATCTTCCGGGTGATGATGATCTTGATGTTTATTTCCTGGAATTATACGCCAAGGCTGAAACATCGGGAACTTCTTTCTCGCTAACAGCAGAAGCTGGAGGGGAGATCTCATTGCTTACTAGTCTCAAGCTAACCGATATTTTTTTAGCGCTCGAATTTGAAAATGGGTCGTTTAATGAAATACGCTTATCGGGCCAGTTTGCAATGAATCTGGGGAGTAGTGATGAAATAGATTTCTATCTCTCCGCCAATCATGCAGTAAACGATGGCTGGCTGTTTGAAGGCGGGACATTTACCCGACAGACCATTCCTATCGGACATTTGTTTAGTTGGATTGCCAATACACTTTCTATTGCATCAGAGCCACTACCGGCTGTTTTGAACGATCTTACTATTCAAAATATACAGTTCTCATTTAATTCAGCCACTAAAGATTTTTCGTTTTCATTTGATACACTGATTCCGGCAGGAGGAAAAGAAATCAAGGCTACAATTTGTGCCTCATTTATATCTTCGGAAGCAACCTACACCTGCACTTTCAGCGGAACACTCTACATCGGCGACCTCCAGTTCGACCTGATTCTCAATCAAACCGAAAGCGCATCTGCTTCTGCAACTTCATTCCTTGCATCGTACCAAAATGCTGCCGGTAAAAACAAAAGCATCAGAAGTCTTGCAGAGGTAGTTACTTCCGATACCAGCATACTTAATGCGCTCAACAATTTTTCTTTTCAGCTTAAAGATGCTTTGCTGATTATTGAAAAGGGAGCTTCTGCAAAAATTGTTTTTGGTCTTGATATCAAAGGAGGCTTAAACCTGTCAAATATTCCGCTGCTTGGGAAAGAGCTTCCTGAGGGCACAAGCTTGCGGATGACTTTACAGCCTGTTGTATCGAACTCAAATTTTGCAGAAGCAGAATTAAATCATCTTCGCCCACTTGTTCCTGATGGTGGTTTTGTATTGCCAAAAGTTATTGAACAAGGTGTTAATCTTCAGGTTCAACTTTTTATTGGCAATGAACCGGTAAATCTTTTGCTTGCAAATTTATTTGCGGGATCACAACCAGAGGTTAATGCTCCTTCTGTTTCAATACCACCAATACCGGGTAGCCCATCTCAACCGCCGCCCGCCTCGTCGCCATCTTCTACGGCTAATGTGAGTTGGTATCCGATTCAGAAAACATTAGGGCCTGTTTATTTTGGCAGAGTTGGTGTGCAGTATATGGCAAATCGTATTTTCTTTTTGCTCGATGCTTCTATCAGTGCCGCCAATCTCACACTTACGCTTGATGGTTTGTATGTATCAAGTGCGCTCAATCCGCTGAGCCCTGAATTCGGACTGCATGGCTTGGGGTTAGATTACAAAAAAGGTGAGGTTGAAATTGGTGGTGCATTGTTGTGTAACACCATTTTGCAAAACGGAACTGCTGTTGATACGTATGAAGGAACAGCAATAATTAAAACAGCATCTTTCACGCTGTCGGCTCTTGGTGCATACAGTTATTTTAACGGACATCCCTCGCTGTTTGTCTATGCATTTACAAATACAGCATTGGGCGGCCCCGGATTTTTCCGAGTTACCGGTTTGGCTGCAGGCTTTGGCTACAATCGCCGTTTGCTGTTGCCTGAAGCCGAAAATGTGCAGGACTTTCCGCTCGTGCAGGAGGCTTTAAACGCCAGTCCCGGCAGTGGTAATGATCTTACAGCAGTGCTTTCGCGATTGCATGAAAGTATTCCGCCGCAAACAGGGGCATGGTTCATTGCTGCAGGCTTGCGGTTCACTACATTCGAATTAATTAATTCGTTTGCCCTGCTTACTGTTTCTTCGGCCAGCGATTTAGAATTTGATGTTGTTGGTTTGTCAACTTTATCGCTGCCCAAGGAGGCATCTGCTCCGCTGGCTTTGGTAAAAATGGGATTCCGGGCAGTATATAATCCCTCGAAAGGTTATTTCAAAGCTCGTGCTGCATTAACTGCCGATTCGTATGTGTTCTCGCGTAAATGCCATCTTACCGGTGGCTTTGCATTTTATACCTGGTTCAATAGCAATGAAGCCGGATCTCACGCAGGCGATTTTGTACTGAGTCTTGGCGGCTATCATCCTAAATTTGACAAGCCGGCTAATTATCCGTCGGTAGCTCCGCTTGGTTTCAACTGGTCATTATCGAAACACATCACGATAAAAGGTGATATGTATTTTGCAATGACACCGGGTGTTGTTATGGCCGGCGGACATTTGCAAGCTACCTGGGAAAGTGGTTCAATAAAAGCATGGTTCAATGCCGGTGCCGATTTCCTGATTTCGTGGCAACCGTATCATTATGAGGCCGAAATTAGCGTGAGTGTTGGTGTATCTTACACGTATCATTTTTTCGGGAAGCATCACATTACAGCAAGTGTTGGCGCTGATCTTTCGATCTGGGGCCCCGAATTTTCGGGCAGAGCGCATGTGCACCTCTGGATTGTTTCATTTACCATAACGTTTGGTGCCGATGCCAGCCGTACACCTGATCCGTTAAACTGGGCTCAGTTCAAAGCCGGATTTTTGCCGCAAGATATT
>CALRTD020000434.1:0-4215 GCA_943371015.1 Synechococcus sp. UW140
CGAGTTTAACCTGATGAGCCTCGCGGTTGATTCGACCTTGTGGAACATAACTACATTGCCGCGTCTCGAAAAACTAACGCTCTACAATTGCTCACTCACCCGCATTGATCCGCGCATCGCTCAACTCAGTTCATTGCACGAAATCAATCTCAGCGGCAATAAACTCCAAACATTCCCGCGCGAACTAACACAGCTCACACAACTCAAACGTCTTGTTTTGCGTGATAATCAGCTTACCAAAATTGATAGCCGAATTTGTTTTTTAACTAATCTTGAATTTCTTGATTTGCGCGGAAATCCAATGACGCAGTATGAAGTTGAATGTGTGAAAGTGTTGTTGCCGCGTTGTGACGTTTTATTTGACAGTAAATAACAAAAACGGTATCGTCTCGTTATGTTTGGATTATTTTCAAAAAAACGGAAGTATTCACACCTCAATGAGAAGGAAAGATCTTTTATTGAAGAGGAATTACTTTGGTTGCAATCATGTTACAGTCTGAAATCAATTAAGGATACCCCATTTGTTTTTTTACACGATGCTGATTTTTCACTTTCTGTCAGCAAAAATCTGGCTGAAGAATTTGAACGCATCTGCAATCGTTGCAGAGTGGATGTATCTTCTGTTTTACTTTGTGTTTTTGATGATCTTGATAGCAAGACATGGGAAAAGTGGCGGCTAACATCAAATGCTGATGATAGTCCCACATTTGAATTAACAGATGATGATAGTAAGGAATTATTCAGGGCAGATATTTTCAAATCAACGCTCAAAGATCCTTTTTGGTCAATTTTTATTTTGGGTCACCAATTGAGCGGAATTTCGCTGGAGAAGAATAACTTCATGAAGCGAAATGATCCAGCGTTTTTCATATACAATGACGCTGCGGCAATTTATTTGGGATATGGAATTATTGCTGCTAATTGTGTTGATAAACTATCGCCACAGGAATGGACATTAACCGAACAAGGTTACCATTTTGATAAGGTCATTTACGCAATCACCGTAATATGTTTGATGACAAATACAGATTATAAATCATTATTGCCGCATCTCACAGAGAGAGCGGCTTCACAACTTACCTATGAAGCTGAAATATTACTCAAATATGGTGATACGAAAATCAATCCTGAAGAATTAACTAAGCGTGAAACAATCGCAGGTCTGATTGATTCATTCATACTACATGAACGAAATAATAATTTCAAAAAGGTATTTGATATCACACAAGAACTGCTTCAGTTTACTCCGAATGATAGTAATATCACTAACAATGCTGGCTATTCACTTTTGAGACTTAAAAAATACGAGGAAGCCGTAGTATGGTTTAATCGTTCGATTGAAAAAGATCCTTACTTTTCTTTTCCGTTCAATAACAGAGGCTATTGTTTTTTAATGCTAGGAAAGTATAGTCAGGCCAAAGTTGATTTTGATACTGCTATTGAACTTGGACAGGATAATGCATACGCATGGCGAAATAAAGCAATTTACGCTATGACACAGAATAAGTGGAACAATGTTCTTGAATTGCTCAATAAAGCATACGAGATCGATGCAAAGACAGAGTTAATCCATTTTTACAGAAGCATTGCACACAATAATTTAGGAAACAAGGATGAAGCATTACATTTCAAAAAGCTTTCCGAAGAAATAAACGAGTACAACGACTCAATCTTTACCTTTGACACAATTTTCACACCACAAAATCATTCATAATTCAGCATTCATCATTCAACATTACGTATGAGTAAAGTAGTTTTAATCACCGGCAGCACCAGCGGCATAGGACTTGGCATAGCACGGGAATTTGCAAAAGCCGGATACGATATAGCTTTGAACGGACTCGAAAAAAACGGTGCTGAAATTGCTGATGCACTTGGTAAAGAATTTGGAGTACGCACGCTTTTTTCGGATGCCAATCTTCTGCAGCCCGAATCAATTGAAGCCTTTGTAAAACGCACCGAAACAGAACTCGGAACAGTTGATGTGCTGGTGAACAATGCCGGAATGCAGTTTGTAGCCCCAATTGATGAATTTCCGATTGCCAAATGGGATATGATCATCAGCCTTAACCTCACTGCTGCATTTCACACCACGCGACTTGTTTTGCCGGGCATGAAAGCAAAGCAATGGGGACGCATCATCAACATTGCATCTGCGCACGGCCTTGTGGCTTCTGAGTTTAAATCGGCTTATGTGGCTGCAAAGCACGGTTTGGTGGGCTTTACAAAAGTTACCGCGCTCGAAGGTGCTCCGCACGGCATTACAGCCAATGCGGTTTGTCCGGGCTATGTTGATACACCACTTGTACGCGGACAAATTGCCGATCAGGCCAAAACACACGGCATGAGCGAGGAAGAAGTCATCAGCAAAGTAATGCTGCAAAAACATGCCGTTAAAAAATTTGTAACCACCGAAGCACTCGGCGCACTCTGCGTTTTTCTGTGTACACCCGCTGCCGATTTAATGACAGGAACAGCACTCCCGGTTGACGGTGGCTGGAATGCGCAGTAAAAATGGAATAATGAAAAAAATCGTTTTCTTTATTTGTTCTCTTGCTCTCTTCATCGCATGTAAAGAGTCTGATCATTCGCACACATTCATTCTTCGCGACGATTTAAAAAGTATTTTACCTGATTCCAAACTGATTATCAGGGATAGTGTTATTGGTGAAGTAACAGAAGTAACAGAAGTAACAGATGATGTTACAAATAGGAAAACTTACGCCACCGTAGTATTATCAGATAAAAGAAGTTTAACAGACAGTGCAAAATTCTCAGTAATACCTTCACTTCTTCAAGTTGATAAGTTTCAATTTATCAATGTTGTTCCTTCTGCAAATGGGAAGTTACTTTCTGAATCTGATACAGTTTATTTGAGCCACAGAAAATCATCATTTTCACTCAGTGATACTGCATGGATTAAAGACAAACTGAATACCACATTAAAGATTTTAAGCGACAGCGTGCTAAATCGCAAATAGAATTATGTAAAAGTAGAGTAATATGGGACTCGATACCGTTGATCTTGTTTATGAAATTGAAGCAGCATTCGGAATTCAAATACCGGATATTGTTGCCGAAAAAATAAACACTGTGCAGGATATGCACAATGTTGTTTATGAACTTGTGGAGGCGAAAGGTAATCCGGATCAGTTAACTCGTCAGGAACAAGAAATCAGAACAGTTGCCATTATCAGTGATCAGGCAGGTATTCCGATGCATGAAATTGAACCGTGGAAGAGTTTTACGAATGATTTGGGGATGGATTGATATTCCAGATAAAAAACATGATTTTACAAATCACATCGATTTTACTTTTTATTCCGGGCGTATTCTTTTTGAGGCTTGGATATTTAAAAAATCGCAAATGGAAACTACTTTCGGTTTTACTTATTTTATTTAGTATTATTTTAATTCTGCATAATCAAAATGATAGTCCATTAAAACACACTGCTTATGGAATATTATGGTTGCTAAATATGATTGTATTTATACTGACAGATATATTTTTGATTCTTGCAATTCTAACCTTTCCAACAGCAAATCGTTTTTCATCAAAGTTTGGAGCAACAATAGCTCTTTCTCTATCCGGATTACTACCGATGGTTATATTATTAGTTGAAAATCAACGTGAAGGCGAGTTAATTAATGTCGGACTTTTATTTAGTTATTTAAGTACTGTCCTGATTATGGCAATAATGATGAGGAAAAAGAATTAATAAGTCAATATTCTAATTAATAGACTTCAAATAGCACTCAATAACTTCTTGTACTCTGGATCTTTAATCAAGTCAGCAGAAGGCTGATCAGGAGAATTGAGAAAATATTTCTTTGTGAGAAGTCCTAAAAAATAAACATCAGTTGCTGAGTTTTTGGAGCGCAGAAATTTAGCCTCCTCCAAGAACTGTCCGAATAGTTTTACTTTGTGCTCTTCGTATTGATTTATCATAAAATCATCACTGTCTGAACGACGGTGTTCGGCAATAACCAGATCTATCTCTTTGAGATTTTTCAAGAGGTTTTTTAACCGCTGCAATTTATCTGCCACCTTCATATTCAAATTTAAACAATAATTTCTATAAACCCTTTCTTTAATCTTAAATTATTTCTTCCTGGTCGGGTATGCGTCCACCAGTTATACCAATATTTCCTGTCAAGGTCGGTAATATTGAATGAAGGATGTCCTTCCGGAAAGGTTCGAATAAAGAAAGCGTC
>CALRTD020000435.1:0-4204 GCA_943371015.1 Synechococcus sp. UW140
ATAGAGGCATTGAACGTAACTACTTTGCCGAGATAACCTTCTTTATCGAGCTTAATGTTGTAGCTGATACGATCGCCGATTTTCTTTTCGGCGAGTGGTTTACGATAATCACCGGTTACAGGTGTGAGCATATCAGTTACCGGCTGGCCGGTGATGTTATCAACGATAACCATCTTCACACCTTCGAGCGGTGCGCCTGATGTTTTATCGGTAACAAGTGCATACAATGAAAGGCCGGGATCTTTTTCAAGCTCAACATCACGAACCATTTCGGTTTTTTCGCCAAGTTCGTTGGTGTTGAATTTAGTCACGCCATCAAAGTATTTTTCTTTTGTTCCGGTGAGTGAATATTCTTTTGCGGGATCAACTTCAAACTGATAGCTGCCATCAACGCCGGTAGTTATTGTCTGAACAGTTTTTCCTGCTGCATCGCGAAGTGTAATTTCTGTTCCTGCAAGCAATACATCAGCACGTTTATCGCGGGCTACGCCTTTAACGAGGAATGTTTGTTTGAGCGGACGAATGAGTTTAACAGCGTAAATATCATCATCGCCTTTTCCGCCTACCCGGTTGCTTGAAATGTAGCCTTTGCCATCAGCATCCAGCACGAGGGCAAAATCATCATCAGGTGTGTTAACAGGTGAGCCGAGGTTTTCAACTTTGCCAAAACCAGCTGCTGTTGACGGTGCATAGTTGATGTCTAAGCCGCCCAAGCCTACATGGCCGTTTGAGGCAAAAAACAGGTTGCCGTCTTTATCAATAAACGGAAACATTTCATTGCCTTCGGTATTGATTCCGTTGCCAAGGTTTTGCGGTGTGCCAATTGCTCCGTCATCGCCAACAGACACTTTGTACAAATCGGTTCCGCCAATTCCGCCGGGCATATCGCTCACGAAGTACATGGTTTTACCGTCGGTACTTAGTGCAGGGTGTCCAACCGAAAATTCATCGCTGTTGATGGGAAGATTTTCTTCGGTCCAGGTTGAACCGTTCCATTTAGCGCGGAAAATCTTGAGGTTGTTAACGCCTTTGCTGTCTTTACGGTACTCTTTGTTGAAATAGTTATTTCGCGTAAAGTACATAGTAGCTCCGTCGGCTGTAAAGCAGGCGGGGCCTTCGTGGTAGCGGGTATTTGTTTTGCGGCTCAGCAGTGCAGCATTGTTCAACTTTCCGTCGGCAGCATCGCGGTCGGCTACAAACAGATCGAGGAACGGACTGTTGTTCCAGGCGTGTATGGTGACAACTCCTGCACGTTTACGGCGGGCCGATGCAAACACTACTTTGTCTTTGTAGAAGTTGGTGCCAAAATCGGCCTGAGCGGTGTTTACATCCAGCGTTTTCAGTTCGAAGTAAGCGGGCTGGCCGTTAATCTTCTGGATGAAATCGCGGCGTGTAACGTGCTCGGTTCCGCGACGGTCGGCTTGCTGTATGCCGTGGAATTTGTCCATCCACGCAAGGCTTTCGTCGTACTTTCCGTTTGCCCGCAAAGCCTGTGCGTAGTTGTAAAAGCTTTCGGCTGTAGGCGCTGCACCTTTGGCTACTTTGCCATACATTTCTTCGGCTTTGCCCCAGCGGCCGAGGTTGCGGTAGCAATCGCCAAGGCGCATAAGGGTTTTATCGTCGGCCGAATTTGAAGCCATCAGCTTTTCATACAGCGGAATTGCCCGGGCATAGGCCAACCGGTCGTAGTAGCGATCGGCGCGGCGCTGGGTGGGTGTTTGTGCCTGTACAGTCATTGCCGCAACAAAGAGCAGCAGAGTCAGGATGTATTTCATAGCAAATACTGTTGTCGGTTTGGCAAAATCAGAAATAACGGGGCGAACGGATTTTGTCGTTTCGGAAGAAGAAATCATAGCTCAGGAAAATCTCAACGGTATTTCCATTGATGTTTCGCAGCGGGCCAAGTGTGTAATCATACGAGAGACCTGCTTTAAACTGGTCGCTGAACTGATACCCTACAAGTCCGTAAAAGCTATCGCCTAAGCGCATACCTACACCTACATTGAATTGATCACGAATGAGTGCTTCAACTGTGGCATCAACGGAAAGCGGTGCATTGCGAACCATTTTCACTTGTGCTGTAGGTTTGAGTTTGAGTTCGCTGTTGATTGGGAACACAAGACCACCAATAAGGAACAGGTGACGGGCTTCTTTCACCGTGTTGGTGTCGTTTGCAGCGCTTCCGTTCAGGTTAAACTTGTTTTCCAGCATACGCGGTGAACTTGCACCGATATACCAGCGCTCATGATGCAGATACAAACCAGCACCCAGGTTGGGCTTAATAGAACGGGTAAGCGAACTGTTTACGAATGCGGCATCACCACCATCAATAGTGCTCAGCCCGGCAATATTGGGCTGAAACATATTGAGACCGGCTTTGATCCCAAATGCAAGTTTAATGGTGTTCGATAAACGTACTGTGTACGAGTAATCACCATAAATAAACGTTTGGTTCAGCGGGCCAATTTTATCGTTAATCACTGATAAACCTACACCCATTTTTTCATTGGGCAGGGGCATGTGTGCATAAACGGTTTGCGTCATTGGCGCACCCTCAAAGCCAATCCACTGCTGGCGGTGCAGCGCGCTCACGTTAAGTGAGCCGCGGCTGCCCGCATAAGCAGGATTAACACTGAGTGTATTGTACATGTAATGTGTGAACTGCGGATCCTGCTGTGCTTTCAGATCAGCAGTGCTGAACAGTGCAAGCACCGCCGCAGCAGACAACATGATATTTTTCATGACGATCGTTTTTTGAGATCTGTTCATTTTTCTTTCCTCCCCCGATTAATATTTCACGTAGATGTACCCCTTGATGACTGAGCTGCCATCGCCCAGGTCAATCACGTAGAAATAGGTGGCCTCTGGAACCAGTCCTCCGCCGGTACTCATACTGTCAGATGTGTTTGTACCATCCCAGCGTACTGATGCGTTGTCGTAACTGTTTCCTTCGTAGATCAGGTTACCCCAACGGTTGAAGATCTGTACGTTGTTGTTCGGATATGCGGTGATGCCTTTGATTTCAAAGAAATCGTTGGTACCGTCGCCGTTCGGCGAGAAGCCTTCCGGAACAATCAGGTCACACGGATCTGGATCGAGGTAGTTAGAGATGTCGTCACCGTCGCAATCTTCGGTAACTACTTCTCCGTTTGTACCGTCCGGAATTGTATCACCGTCGCTATCGGTATCCTGATAGTTCGGAATTCCGTCGCCGTCGGTGTCAACCGGATCACTGCTTCCCGGTGCATCGCCCCAGGTGCCGTTGCTTCCGTCAACCGGGTCAAGAATGCCGTCGCCGTCGGTATCTACTCCGTCAATCTCTCCGTCGTTGTTGGCGTCAAGATCACCGTTTCCGTTTTCTACAACATCATTGATGCCGTCGCCGTCGCTGTCGAGATCCTGATAGTCAGGAATTCCGTCGCCGTCGGTGTCAACCGGATCCGGATCATTCGGAATGTCGCCGTAGGTTCCGGGGTTGCCGTCAACCGGGTCAAGAATGCCATCGCCGTCGGTGTCAACTCCGTCAATCACACCATCGTTATTGGTGTCGAGATCGCCGTTGCCGCCTTCGTTCACATCATTGATACCGTCGTTGTCAGAGTCAAGATCGAGGTAGTCAGGAACGCCGTCGCCATCGGTGTCGGTTACCGGGTTGCCCGGTGTATCACCAAATACGCCTGTGTTGCCGTCAGCCGGATCATTGATACCGTCGCCGTCTGTATCGGGGCCGTCAACCACACCATCGTTGTTGGTGTCGAGTGCGCCGTTGCCCGATTCAATTACATCATTGATGCCGTCGTTATCACTGTCGAGGTCGTTGTAATCTGGTGTGCCGTCGCCGTCTGTGTCAACAGGTGTGTCGTTCGGATCAAGATCGCCGTAAGTGCCGTTGCTGGCATCTACAATGTCGATAATTCCGTCGCCATCTGTATCAACACCGTCAACAAGGCCATCGCCGTTCAGATCTGCAGAAGCATTGCCTGATTCAATTACGTCGTTGATACCGTCGTTATCGCTGTCGAGATCAACATAATCCGGAACGCCGTCGCCGTCGAAATCGGTCGGAGTGTCGTTCGTGTCGGGATCGCCGTACACACCGTCGTTGGCATCAGCGGGGTCGTTAATACCGTCGCCGTCTGTATCGGGGCCGTCAACTACACCGTCGCTGTTGGTATCGAGGTTATCGAGACCAGCTTCGGCAATG
>CALRTD020000436.1:0-4203 GCA_943371015.1 Synechococcus sp. UW140
TAAGCATGATGTAGAACCCGACTTTAAATGCCTTTCCAAAACTGATTACGCCATCCAGCTCCTTATTGCGGTAATTTCTTACGCCAAAGAAAATGAGTGAGAAGGTAACAACCATAATGGTGTAACCCACCAGCATGTTTCCTTCGAAGCTTGGATTGTTGCGCATCATTGTGACCAACACAATCATGTTTGCGCAAAGAATGGCACCGCCAATTAACCCGTAAGTAAGAATAGTTTTTTTCATTGGTGTAATGTGTTTGATTTGGTGCAAAAATGAATGTCAGGCACAAAAAACCACTCATACTTAAGTACCAAAACGGGTATTAGCCGGGTACTATTTTTATCGTACTTACACAGCTATGCAATGATTTTCAGTCGCTTGGCTTTTTCGGCGGCTTGCGTTCTGTTTTTTACATCAAGCTTAACAAACACATTTGAAACGTGTGTCTTTATGGTGCTTACCGAAAGAAAAAGTGTGGCTGCAATTTCGGCATTGCTTTGTCCTTTAACCAATAGTTCAAGCACTTCTGTTTCGCGCTGACTCAGGCCAAGTTTTTTGAGTTCTTCCTCGTTGCGCTCTTCATTGTGTGCAACAATAATTTGTTTCTCAACAACAACTGTTTGCACTTTAGTGCGTGTTAATTGCGTGGCAACCCAGATGCCGAGTAAAGTAAAAAACACAGCCACCAGTCCCACATATATTTCTGTGGAGTGTTCGATAATCATAAATTTCCATTGCATCCACTTGAGCAGAAACACAAGCAATGCCAATGCGCCTCCGTAGAGCAGCGAATGGCGCACAAGTTGAGGAATAGCCTTCATGCAGTTAACTCATAAAAAGCGGAAATTACAAAAGCGGCGCCAATTTGCCGGCAAAATTTTGCAACTGCAATCAGTAAATCACCACTCGCTGGCGGCTTGTGGCTTCATTGCTTTTCACCTCGGCCACATACAAACCGGGCGCTAATTCGGATGGCAAACGCAACAAGCCGTCGCTGGTAACTGCTGAGGCAACAAGTTGGCCGCTGCTGTTGTAAAAAAACACTTCGGCAGCAACCGGCATACTCAGGCTTACCACACGCCCCGCAGCTGCCGGGTTCGGATAGATACTGAGCGATGCTGCTGCAGTATATTCGGCGGTTCCGGTTGGATTTTCGTCAATCTCCACCAGCCCGCCAATGCGCGTTCCGGCCCAGGTAATGCTGTTGCTTTCTTTGGCCACACACTGCACATATTCATCAGGCATGGGCGACGTGGCGGTGTCCCAAATTGTCCATGTGCCGGGTGGCGTGAAACGCACAACACCGCGCTGCATGGTAGCACAATACTTCCGGTCCAGCGAGTCGATAGCCAAATCGGTTAACGCATTGCTGCCAATTCCGGAATTCAGTGTATTGTACCAGGTCCAGTAATTGAAATTGTAGTTAAGCATTAAACCTGCTGCCGGTGATGCATACCAGCGCGTCTGATTACTGTCGAGCAAAACCCGCACGGCCGAATTATCGGGTAAGTTGTTAAGCGCTATCGAATACATTGTCCAGCCGGTATCGCTGATGTCGTAAAACCCGCCGTTAATGGTGCAGATGTATTTATTATCGGTTGGCCCGATTGCAATTGCCGAGATATTATCGGAGAACAAAACAGAATTGCCGGTGTTCCAAATCTGCCAGGTGGTCCAGTTGTAAAACGCAAGCCCCGAGCTGGTAGCTACCCATAAATAACCTGATGTATCAAAGGCAATGCCCCGCACAAAATCGCTGGGAAGAGCTGAGTTAGTGGTATTCCACACCTGCCAGGAGTTGCCGTTGAACCGCGCCAGTCCGCCCTGAAACATTCCAATCCAGATGGCATTGGTATCATCGACCACAATTGTACGCACACTGTTGTCGGGCAATCCCGAATTTGTGGTGTTGTAAACGGTCCAGTTTGTGCCGTCAAACTTCACCAATCCGGCATCGGTACCTATCCACTTATTCTGCTGCTGATCTACTGCAAGCGCTCTGATGTTATCGTCAGGAATGCCGGAGTTGGTCGTGTTGTAAATTGTCCACGACTGGCTGAAAAGCAGGCTGCTCCTGCAGACCGTAGTCAGCAGGAGCAGCAGAAATAACTTAGTGATGCGGGGCATACTAGTGAATTACCACTTTTTCAACGTAGGCTTTTCCTTCGTAAACAACGCTGAGCATGTAAACGCCTTTAGAAAGGTTAGCGAGGTTTATTTCGCTCATTACCTTGCCTTGTGCACCTTGCATGGTTTGGTTGTAAACTACGCGGCCGGTAACATCGGTAACATAAACAGCTACATCGTTGCGGTTGGCGGCGTTGAAACTAAGGTTAAACACGCCGTTGTTCGGGTTCGGAGCAATACCAAGTGATGCGCGGAAGCCGGGATCTTCGCCCAAGCCGGTGCAGGCATCAACAACAACCGGAACAGCTGTCTGAACACTGGTGCAGGTTTCGTTGGTTGTAGCTACATGCCAGTCGTAGAAATAGTAGTAACGGGCAAGACCAGCTGATGAGTTAGTGATGCGCAGAACACCCGGCAGATCGTAAGGATAGCTAACACCGCCATCGTTACGGAAAAGACCGGGGTTGGTTCCGGTTGACGCCAGACGGTAGTTGTTGCCCGGTGTGAGCGGGAAGTTAAGGGTAACGCGCTGCTCGCCGGCTACAAGTGCAACAGTAGCTGTCTGCAACATTGCACCGGTTGAATCCTGAAGCTGAATGGTAACGTTTCCGGCTGCGTTGGCATAGATTTTTACATCAATAAGCGTTCCGGCCGAATACACGTTAAAAATTTCATACTGAGCAGAAGTTACGTTAGAACCGCTACCCATGTTCTTGTTGTGCGGAGTTGAATATGCAGAGTCATTCTGCGAAAGAACAGACTCAACATAATAGGTGGTTGATGCAGTAAGCGGATTGGTTACAAATGTGGATCCGGTTCCTACAAAGTTGCCGCCCATATCGTACCAGTTAAGCGTACCTGTTCCATTAGCAACAAGTGTAGCTGATGTATTTATGCAAACTGTATCACCTACAGCTGCAGGCTGATTTACTGCGGCAGATGAATAAACATCAAATACAGCTGTTCCGCTGCCGCAATAAGTGGTCACCTGACAGGTGTAGTTGCCGGGCTGACTTACCGTGATGCTTTGTGTTGTGGCGCCGGTACTCCAGAGGAATGCGGTGCCGGCAGATGCAGTCAGTGTAATGTTTTCGTTGGGACAGATAACCGGATTACGGTCGGCGGCAATGGTAATGATTGGATTGCTGCTGAGCTGCTGTGTAAGTGTAACCGGAATAGCTGTGTAGTTATTGGTTTCATCTTCTTCAACGAAGTTGTTGTTCGGATCAACTTCAACTACAATCCAGTAGTTACCGTTGCACGTTCCCGGAGGAATGTTGATCCACATACCATCAAGGTGCTTGCCGTACACATCTGTCCAGCCCGAAGAAATACCTTGCTCAACTTGTGAACAGTTGTACTGTCCGCCGCCAAGTCCCCAGTTCGGGAAATCGGCATTTACCATAATGTTACCGAAGTTGTAAATGGTATTGGTATCGCGGCAGTGGCCGATGTATGAGCTTGATCCGCACTGGCCGTAATCCATAAGACAAAAACCCATTTTCTGACCCTGACCAACAATGGGCCAGTGAGTCGGATTCGGATCATTCGGATCTTCGATACGGAGTGTGAAAACACCCCAGGCATCAACGTGGTTGTGACCGTGTGTGGGGTGATAAGTCATTGTTCCGGCAGCTTCCTCATGATAGGTCATGGTGTTGCCGTTCTTGTGATAAATGCGCTGGAAAATGATCTGGTGCGGTGTTGGATTGCCGTTGGGGCAAACAAACTGTTGCGACGAGTTCGGATCGTTAATTGAAAACGTATCGGTACCGCAAATGAACCAGCGCTGGCCGAGAGAATCAACTCCGCGCGCAGTAAGCGGACCATGCCCGATGTTGGGGGTTGAACCGGTTACACGCAAACGACCGGCATTGGGACCCTGATTGTAGGTCATGTCGGTTGACGTTTGCGAGTATTCGGTGTAACCACCGTTGCTGATTCCCTGCCAGGAAATAGTAATATCCGGCAGCAGGTCGCAGTTGGTTTGCTGCGCATTCTGACACTGGCAGGAAGTTGCATTTGTAGTTGTACACTGCGCCGAAGCGGCAAATGATGCAAATGCAAATGCGCTG
>CALRTD020000437.1:0-4190 GCA_943371015.1 Synechococcus sp. UW140
CGCAAATTAGGCGCTATCCATCGCGGTTTCAGCACCGGTACCAAAACACAGTACCGCAATGCTCCGCTTTGGGAAATGGCCATTGCGCTGCGCAGCGCCTGTCACGAGCTTCCGATCATTAACGATCCGAGCCACATCAGCGGCCGGCGCGATCTTATCGAATCAGTAGCACAGCAGGCGCTCGATCTTAATGTTGACGGGCTGATGATTGAAACGCATCGCGATCCGGCAACAGCGCTGAGTGATGCTGCTCAGCAACTCACTCCCGCATTGCTGCATCAGATACTTGCCAAATTAGTTGTGCGCGAACCCGGCTGCGGCGACGAAGATTTCGGGAAACAGCTGAATTCACTGCGCGCCGTAATCGACGGAATTGATGCCGAAATGGTGCAGGCGCTTGCCCGTCGCATGCAGGTAGTTGAAGAAATAGGGGCTTACAAAAAAGAGCACAGCGTTACTATTCTCCAAATCGAACGCTGGCTCGAAATCCTCCGCTCACGCACTGCACAGGGCGAGTCGCTGGGCATCGAACGCGAAATCATTACCGAACTTTGTCAGTTGTTGCACAAAGCATCCATCAAACGGCAAACAGAGGTGATGAACCGCTGACAGCGAATAATTTCATTTGCAGTTTTAGATCGTATTTGCCGGTTTGTTTAGTCCGGCACTAAATGCGTGTTTAGTTAAATATCGTCAGATCTGGGGGTAATGGCCAGAATGCCAATGAGTAGTATTGCACGAATTGTAATTAAACAATCTGCAATACAACGCAACAATGGATTTTAAAGATCAGATCAAACAGATTGGCGACCGCGCACAAAAACTCCGCGACCAGATTCAAACCGAAGAGGCAACCAAGAATGCGCTGATCATGCCTTTTCTTCAGGCACTGGGTTACGATATTTTTAATCCGCTTGAAGTTGTGCCCGAATTTATTTCAGATGTTGGTCTCAAGAAAGGCGAGAAGATAGACTATGCGATTATGAAAGACGGTACTGCCGTAATGCTCATCGAATGCAAGCACTGGTCAAAGAATCTCGATCTGCACGATGGTCAGTTACTGAGATATTTTCATGTCTCGCAGTCGCGCTTTGGTGTACTCACCAACGGAATTGTTTACCGGTTTTATTCGGATCTGGCAGAGCCGAATAAAATGGATGAAAAGCCATTTCTGGAGTTTTCAATCACTGACCTTAAAGACAATCAATTTGAAGAGCTAAAGAAGTTTCACAAGTCGTATTTTAACATTGAAAGTATTGTAAATATTGCCAGTGAACTGAAGTTTATGAATGAACTTCGGCTGCTGATTTCGGCAGAGTTAACAGCGCCAAGCGAAAATTTTGTGCGCCACTTTGCCAAACAAGTTTATCCCGGAATGATTACAGCAAAGGTGCTGGAGCAATTTACAAATCTCACGCGCCGAACAATTCAGCAATACATTACAGATATTATTACAGAGCGACTTAAAACAGCACTCAGCAAAGAGAATGAAGCCGTGCAGCCTGAGCAGCTTGCCAATGCAGAAGCACAGAGCGAGAAAACAAAAATCAACACTACTGCCGAAGAGCTGGAAGCCTATCTGATTGTAAAATCAATTTTGCGATTAACTGTTGATCCTTCCCGCATTCATTACCGTGATGCACAATCTTATTTTTCGATTCTTCTGGATGATAATAACCGCAAGCCTCTTTGCCGCTTATATCTTGAAGGAGAAAAGAAGCAGATCAGTTTGCTTGATGCGCAGAAGAAAGAAACGAAGTATGAACTGAAAACGCTGAACGACATTTATACGTTTTCAGATCAATTGATTTCTGCCGTGGTTCAGTTTGAAACCTCGCGTGAGTCTGGTGCAGAATCCGCAGCCGGAGAGCCGCGTTAATTTATTCGCCTTTCACTACACGTAAAGTACGCGCAGTATCACCGCTTTCAATACGCAGCAGATAAACTCCGGCGGGCAGGTTGCGTGTATCCAGTTGAAGTTGCTGAGTACCTGCACCCAATTGCTGCACCGGCAGCACAAGTACATTGCGGCCAGCCATATCGGTGAGCGAAAGCTGAACCTGTTCAGGCTGTGCGAGCTGCAGTTGTACAGTCAGTTGTCCGGTAAACGGGTTCGGAAAAGCAGAAGCATTAGGAGCCGCGCTGTTGGTTGTTTCAACGGATGTGAGGTTGCAGCCGTTCATTGTGCCGGGCATATTGGCATCAAGCCAGGTCAAACGCAAACGGATAAACTGCTTCAGCCGGTCAACTTCTTCCTGATACGATTGTGCCGGAGGATCAACCTCGGGAGCTCCCGTAGCTTGTCCCATGTGCCCCCAGTAGTCGTAATGCCGCTGCTGCGCTTCGTTTACCAAAGTCGCAACCGAATCCATATACGTAAACAAATAGTTGGTGTCTAATACGGTTTCCCGAAGTTCAAACCAGCGGCAGTGCAACTGATTGGCAAACGATGAATCCTGAAGCAGACGCACATACCATGCCGGCGAATTAACGTCAGGGCCACAGTCATTTACTAAGTAAGACCAGCCCGAGCCATCGGTCATTTCCGAATTCACACATCCCGGAATATTCTTCCATGCCCAGTCGAAATCCCAAACCGGGCCAGCTTTCATTTTTCCAATTGTTCCGTTTGCGTTGTCTTTTTCTTTGTAATAATAACAGCTTTTCTTATGCCCGTCAACATTCCGCGAAAGTTCATTTACAATCCAGTAATCCATAAATGAACGTACACTGATGTATTTGCGATAACCATTTGCAGTATCGGCAAAATTTGTCCCGTAAAGAGCAGTTTCGTAATCATTCATAAACTGCTGAATATAGGTTTGCTGTTGCGGAACAATTTCATCGGCTTCCGGGTAAACATACACCATGTGTATATCAAACGAAGGATAGCCGATGGGGGTGTAGGCCAATTGCCATGAATTCGAATTATCCCAATAATCAATTTTGAGCATATAGCCGCCGGATACATCGGGCCAGGTTGTTTCATTGGGATCTAATTTGGCAATGTCAACACGGTTGGCATCGCGCTTAATGGTTTCGCAAAGCAAATAAACGCCCTGATACTCGCCGTTGAGCACTACTTCCACAAGCTTCGCGCGTGGTGCATAGTGACCGGTTTGCTCAAACAAATCGAAAGCAAGCAGGTTACGCATAAACGATTTGTCGTTGTAATTAGCAAGCAAGGCCCAGTCGTTTTCAACGGGCATTCCAAGCAACGAAACATCTAATGAATTTCCGTTTACATCGCGGGTTTCTATGCCGTAGGGCTTTTGCGGGAGAATAGCCGAGTAGTTTCCGCGCACATCAATTCCAATTTTTCCGTTGTAGTTGTTGAACGGATCAGAAAGATAATTGCGCGCGCTGGGGCCGTTATCAATAATACCCATATCCGCCATTATTTTGGGGCTGGATGGAATGCTTTGGTTATTGGTATTGATAACAACGATCGGAAGGTTAGATGACGAAAAACCAACATTGCTGGCCGGATTACTGCCGAATGTAAGGCTCCAGCTCAGCAAGTTGCCCGAATCACCGCCGTATAAATCAGTAATACGCAGCAACCAGGTTCCGTTTCCGTTTTGGTTATTGTTTATTCGCCCGAGAAATCCCTGCGGAACAAAACTTCCGGTAAATGGCGGTGAACCCATCGTAATGCTGGTTGCCGCAGTTTCGTTAAAACAGGTGTTGGTGAAGTTATCGCCCGAGCCACCCTGCTCGCGCGATAGCGTGGCTGTGGTTCCATCGGGGGCAATAATTTCGAGCAGCAGATCACCGTCGTAAGTATGCGTAAGATTTACACAGATTGATTCGAGGCCAAACAATGATGTGTCAATAGTGGCCGGGGTAAGTCCGGTTACATTGGCTGTAAATGTATTTACAGCCACATCATTAATAGCTCCGCCAGTGCCGTTGTAGGTTTGTGCATTCAGGAAAAGAGCACTCAGCAATAATGCCGAAACAGTAAAAAGTTTTTTCATGACCAGACAGCCGTTGAGCAAAGCTGAATTGTAAATATAGCATTAAGTATATGTTAACTGAAATCCGAAAAATTATTCCTAATTTTCAGGTGCTCAACATCCCCGTCACATTTACAATTTTCTCATGCGCACTATTATATTCATTTTAGGCATTTTCTTGCTTGCCACTTCGGCAAATGCACAGCAACCATTTGTGGTAAAGAATCCCGG
>CALRTD020000438.1:0-4187 GCA_943371015.1 Synechococcus sp. UW140
GCATATATTCCTCAAGATGTTTTCGCTTCAATTACCGGAAAACCAATAAAAGCTAAAATGCTTATTGCTGATTCAGTAAGTACAACAATTACGTCAAATATTTCTTTGTCAACAAGCAGCGTAAATGTGAGGGCTAATCCTTACGATAAATTCTTTTTTAAATCTGAATCAAACAAAATAACTACAAATGGTACGGCTGGTTGTTGTGATTTAATTCAGCAAATATCTCCAGCCCAGTTATTGTTGGATCCAAAATTTAAAAGAATGGCAAAGATAATTACCAGGTTTTATAAACTTAGAAGAAGCTCAAATAAGATTAGGTTAATGACGAATAGGTTAATTAAAAATAAAAAATCAGCAAAAAAACAACTTGCAGAAAGATTAGTGAGAAAGGAACAAATTGGACAATCTATTCAGGGAATATCATCAACTACTTCTGCAAAAATTAAGCGGTATAATTCAAGAACAAAATCAGCCACAAGAGCATCAGCATCTGTTACACAATATAATAATCTGATTAACGATTTGATGGAAACAGATGATGTACTAAGTCCCGCCAATATTGTTGTACCACCTTCATATCAGTGTGCAGTTGAGATGTATTCTGAGATATCCGATCACCTGCCAATAACCGTTACTCTTACTTATTAATTATCCTTCACTACTATGACAAGCCAGCAGTTTACGAAATTGCTTAATGACCAATTATCATCTGGCTATATAGATGTTTCAAAACTTGATGACTCATCTTATGTGCAAGTTTTTGATAAACTTGGTATTAATACATGTCTAACAATTCAGGCTTTGTCTTCGAACCAGTGGATCGTTGATGATAGCGGTGAGGCTGAAACTATTTCGTTAGATGCTCAGCTAACGCAAGATTCAACTGTTTTGGCAGTTGGGGCTTCTTCAACGATACATTTTGTATTTACTGCATTACCAGATACTGATAATTTATATTCACTCAGGTTAACAGTTGATTTGCCTGCTGACTGGACGTTTAGCAAATCGTTTCCATTATTAGCTGGGCCTACTTTTGATTCTATTACGTTAGATTCTTCTTCCGGAATCATTCCCATATTGAGAGTTGAGGCATCTATTCAAGTTATAGCAGAACCAGAAACATATCCAGAACTTTGGTTTAGTGGTAATCTGAATCCATCGTCTTCAATTTTTGTTGTACTTGCCGAATTATTTTCGGGTAATCATAATTCGCCATTTGCCGAAGGACGTATCAATTTTGATACTTTAACAGGTCTTGCGATAATGAATATCCCTTTCGCAACTTCAAGTATAACCGGAATTTTTGGTGAGAATGGGCCTGATTTCGATTTGTCAATTAATATTTTTGGGGGAGTAAATCCTGATATTAATTTGTATCAATCCGGTATATTATTCGTTACAAACATATTGTTGGGTGATGTCACTGTTCCGCTTACGGCACTGTACAGTGATACAAGTGGTAATTGTATTGATCTGCAGATTGACAATATTTCAGTTAACTGGGTTTCGGCTGTTGACTCGCTGCTGGTTTATTTCGGGAGCAATCATCAGCTTGCAGAGTATATTCCTCAAAACTTTCCGTTTGAAGAACTCACAATTACTGGAATAGGATTTGAGATAAGCTTGATAAATCTGGAACTCAATTCATCCTGGTTGGGTATTGCTGTTCTTGAAAATACAACATGGAATATATGGCCGGGTGTACTATCACTGTCATCCGTTAAATTTTCTTGCTCCGTTCAGGATCCATTAGAACCTTCACAGTCTTTATATCATGCCGAGTTGTCTGCTCTTGCGGTATTTGGTGGTGAGAATGGTTTACCATTACTCATCAGCGGTATTCTTCCGGATTTGAAATTGAGCGGTACACTTGGTGAGGTAAGCTATGACTTGGTTCCTTTTATGGAGTCTGTATTCGGATCTTCCAAAGGATTACCTGATGATCTGGAAATAACAGCATTAGATTTTTCGTTCAATATTGCTGCAAATAGTTATCAGTTTGATCTGGAAATTAGTGGTTTCTGGGAAATAGAATTTGGTCAGGATAGTGTTCTTGAATTTGAAGAACTGAAAATATCTGCAAGCTACGATAGTGTAACAGGTGCGCAGGGGACACTATATACAAAGTTAATTATTAATGATAGTGTTTTTAATACCGAGCTTGATCTCTCTGCTCAAAATATCCGTTTAGCAGGTGAATGGCAATCGGACTCGGATTCGCTCGATTACATAGATATAGCCATTGCATTCGGAATGTATGGTTTGCCTGACTTACCAGAAAATCTTCAACTTAATCTTACCGAAGCCTCCTTCGAACTCGAAACCGCAGGTCCATCAGCATCCTTCACACTCACCTCGGCCAACTACGGTTCGGCAGCTTTAATTGCCGGCAAAGACGAAAACGGAAACTGGGGTTTTGTGTTCGGTATGCTTACCGGTCTTGATGCCAGTCTCAACCTCACTGATATTGATGTGGTCGGCAATTTTGTGCCTTCCGGAATGGATACCATTTCGGTAAATAACCTCCGCTTTATTGGTGCCACACAAGCATTGCCGCTTTACACGCCAACTCCTGAACTCGATAACATCCTCGGCTCACAAATCAACTCCGGCCTTGTGCTGAGCATTGATCTGGCGGTGGGTTCTTTGTTCTCAGAAACATTTTCAGTTCGCTTCGGCGGACTCAACGACGGTTCGGCTGACGATACTCCTCCGCCGCCCATCGAAATTCCTGAAGGGCTTGGTGATGAAGGCGACGGCGGCAACGGCGAAAACACTGTGACAACTACACAGTTCGATACACCACCTACTTTACCTCCTTCAAACGCCGCCGCTCCCGGGCCCACATCAGCATGGATCAGTGTGCAGCGGGCTTTCGGGCCGGTGCACATCAACCGTATCGGGTTCCGCATTACCGAAGATAATTCGCTGGGTATCCTGCTCGATGCCGATGTGAAATTGGCCGGCCTCACCATTGGCCTCGATGCACTGGAAGCAGACATTCCGATCAGCTCGCCGTTCTGGCCTTCGTTTTCGCTGGGCGGTTTGGAAGTGGGTTATACAGCGCCGGGCTTTATGCTGGCCGGTGGTTTGCAAAAACTCTACGGCTCAGATCCGGCGCAATATACCGGCGAACTTATTGTACAGGCCGGCAGCTTCGGGGCTTCGGCATTTGGGTCTTACACTACCGTAAACGGCGATCCTTCGCTGTTTGCTTTCCTTGCCATCAACGTGCCTATTGGCGGACCGCCGTTTTGTGTGGTTACCGGCATCTCGCTGGGCTTCGGCTACAACCGGCGTTTGATATTGCCCGATATCAGTAACGTGCAAACCTATCCGCTGGTGCAGGCGGCTATGGGCATTACCGATCCGCAGGCAACGATCAACGCACTCAACCAGTATATCGTTCCTGCCGAAAATCAGTACTGGCTGGCAGCGGGCATTCGCTTCACTTCGTTTGAAATGCTGAATGCGTATGCGCTGCTCACGGCCTCGTTTGGCACTCAGGTTGAACTGGCGCTCATGGGCGAGGCGATGCTCACGCTGCCTGTATCCATGCCGGGCGAAACAGCGACCATTCTGGCTCAGGCTGATATGGTGCTTATGGCTTCCATCACACCGTCGCTCGGACAAATTGCAATCAATGCACAACTTACTTCACGTTCGTATGTGCTCGACCGCAATGCACAAATTACCGGCGGCTTTGCATTTTATTTCTGGTACGGCAAAAGCGCACACAAGGGCGATTTTGTAGTTACGCTCGGTGGCTACAATCCGCATTTCAATAAGCCCGATTACTATCCTTCGGTGCCGCAGCTGGGACTGAACTGGAAAATATCTGACCTCATTTCCATTAAAGGCGGATTGTATTGTGCGCTCACACCGTCGGTAATTATGGCGGGCGGAAATCTCAGCGCCACCTACCAAAGCGGCGATGTGAAAGCCTGGTTTACGGCCAATGCTGATTTCCTGATGCGCTTCAAGCCGTTTTCGTTTGATATGATTATGGCGGTGAGTGTGGGTGCATCTTACAAACTCAATCTGTTGTTTACCAGCAAAACGGTATCCGTAACAGTTGGCGCCAGTTTGCACCTCTGGGGGCCGCCGTTTGCAGGTTCTGCTGTGGTTGATTTGAAGGTGATGTCGTTTACCATCAACTTCGGTGCGGCACGTGTGCAGCAGCC
>CALRTD020000439.1:0-4181 GCA_943371015.1 Synechococcus sp. UW140
TACAGAGTCGGCGGCACCGTAGAATAAGCGGATTGTTTTGGTTAATTCCCGAACGCCCCGCTTAGCAAACAAGAAGGGGCGTTTGTATTAATACTGAAAGCAGCATGGCTACAGCTCTGCACAACCTTTCCGACTACGATGCGTCAACCGTTCCTTCGGGCGCGGGCAGACGAATCGCCATTGTGGTTGCCGAGTGGAATGCAGAAATTACCCACGCACTTGCAGCAGGAGCAATTAACACGCTGCTCAAGCACGAAGTGGCCGAAGATCATATCGAACTTCACCACGTGCCCGGCACCTTTGAGCTCACGCTCGGCGCACACTGGCTCGGCCAGCGCAACGAGATTGACGCCGTTATTTGCATCGGCTGCGTAATACAGGGCGACACCCGTCACTTCGATTTTATCTGTGACAGTGTAACCCAGGGCCTGACCGAGTTGAACATCAGCCATAACAAGCCGTTCATCTTCGGAGTGCTTACTACCAACACCCTTGAGCAAGCTCAGGATCGTGCAGGAGGGAAGCATGGCAACAAAGGAGATGAAGCCGCAGTAACAGCCCTTAAAATGCTGGGATTGCGCGAAACAATAAAAGCCAACAGCCGCGCTGGTAAACAGCTAGGTTACGGGATGTAGCGAAGTTGGTATCGCACCTGCTTTGGGAGCAGGGGATCGCTGGTTCGAGTCCAGTCATCCCGACACATTTTTTGGGCAACCGGTCCCATAGCTCAACTGGATAGAGCAGTTGCCTTCTAAGCAACCGGTTAGGGGTTCGAGTCCCTTTGGGATCACTGATAGCTTCGATGAAAATCGGGGCTATTTTGTTTTCTGTCAAGGATGGTGTTTGGGTGAAACGTAGAAAATGATTTTCCTTTACAGTTATCATGTTCATTAGTAATATAACTAACATGCAAAAGAAAATCTGGCTTTCATTATTTTTCTTGCACGTTCTGCTCTATCTACTTTTTGAACTTTTCGATAATGGACATTATGCGTACCTGTTTTACATCAAATTATTTACAATCCGCAGCCTATTGGTGTTACACATCTGCGTTTTTGGTGTTGGTTTTTTTGTGAAAAAGAGATCCGTACTTGTTGTTGTTCAGGCTACAATACTGATAATCGCTGTACTCTATTATTTATATAGCCACAGGTATGATTGGTGAAATATATAATATCAGGTAAATACTTTTGAGCACACCAACGATTGGAGGGTGGAGAATCTTTTATCCCACAGCTTCCTGCAAATGATCGGGCATTGAGAAGCGATAAGCCGCCCTTTCGGCAGCAGCGTAGAACCATTGATCAAACACTATCCATTTTTGGGCGAGGATTTCCCACAGTAGGCCTGAAAGAGCCTTTCTTCAAACATTAACCCACCCGATATAAATAATCCGGCAGCATAAAATCATAAGACTCACTGGCAGCAAGTGCATCTAAAAACTGATCATAAACAATCATTTCAAATCCATTGGGTTGCCAGCGACAACCATTTGCACCTGTGCGTAAATTCTCGAAATGTTCAGAACGATCTTTAAAAACTCGTTCATGGCTAATTCCGCGGTTTGAGGCATATCCTAAGAGAATTCTGAACAAAGCAACATTGCGGGGGCTAACCTGTGAATTCGGACTCAAACGACTATAATACACGCGTTGTTTTTGCATTTCATCAAACAATTGCGCATGATCGTCAAGGGCAATCAGACAAAGTGAATGTAAGCCTCTTACTGCCAGATTGAAACCGGTTTTGTTCTGTCTTGGTAATATAGTGATGTCATTTAGTACTGAAATAGCATTCTCATATTTTCCAAGTGCTACATTGCAACTTGCAATAGAATAGCGAAGCACATCCTTGAATGTTTCATCAAAATTCCCGTTTGGATGTTGCAGTACCAGCAGATATGTATTTATTGCCTGTGTGTATTTTCCAGTGTAAAATAATGCATCGGCTTCCATTTTCTTTAGGTTCAGCCAATTGAAATTTTCTCCCTTCATTATTTGAAGCGCACTCTGAGTAATTGTTAGCGCGGCATCAAATTGTCCAGCCGAAAGCATCACATCGCCCTGATGGTGACGAACAAGAACCTTTAAATGGGGTTGCCGAACACTAATTTCATTTTCTAAAAGTTCCCATGCTTCAGAAAGTGCTTTGGAAGCATCATGCCAAAAATGTTGCCTGCAATATATATCAGAGAGAAATAGCAGTTTGTGAAAACGAATGGTTTTGGAATTAGTTGAATTCTCCAACTCTTCGAGTTCTTTGTGTGCTTTGATATGCCAAACCAGATTTTCTTCAGCTTCATTCTTTCTTTGGCGGTGAGCACCTTCTTGTCGAATGCGTAACGAATAAGAAAGACCATCTTCTGCTTTTCTGGCCTTAATTATTTCATCAGAAATTCGCTGATATTCTGTTTCTGTTAATCGCAGACTAAGGTTTTGTCTTGCGCCAATCAAAGCTCTTGAGAGTTCGCTATACAATTCATACTTCTCAGCCTGAGCAATTACCCGATGAAACAACCAAGTGGCCATACTGTCAGACATTTGCCAAATAACATCAGCTGCGTCAAGTTTTTGTTTAAGCGTTGCTCTAACTTGTGTGCGTTCACTGAATCTTCCTGGCCGCTGTGTGTACCAATCGGTATTCATCGCATGAATTACTTTTTCCCGTAATTCATATATTCGCTTATTATAGTCTGTTCCAAACTCATCAGCCGTAATTCTTTCAAGTTCAGTTGGCGGAACGAGAGGTCTTTCAATGATGAAATCAAAAAGCAGAGAAAGCGTAGTTTCTCCATCACGCATCATATTGAGATAGCGTCTGATAA
This sequence comes from Synechococcus sp. UW140, assembly GCA_943371015.1. Taxonomy (GTDB): domain Bacteria; phylum Bacteroidota; class Bacteroidia; order Palsa-965; family Palsa-965. Next base: position 2,825 of record CALRTD020000439.1, read on the forward strand.
CTACTAAATCACCAGGTTGCTGACTGCGAAGCAGCAAAACAAGCATGTGAAATGCTGAAATATCAGCCTCTACAAATGGCCTAAATTTTCTCACTTGGAAGATTTCTGGTTTTTTGTACCTCAAATGTAATAGTTCCTACAAAAAATATCATGGTTTTTTGCATCGAACCAAATACAAAAACGCTATGGAACTTATTACTACTCTACTGAACATAATTATTAATAATGGCAACGGCGATACAAAATCAAAGCCCTAACCCATCTCAAACCGGAAACGAGCCTGCTGAAACAGGCTTTTTTTGTGCCCAAACGCGAAACTTACTTTACTGAAGCCAGCCTTCCTTTAGCCCCACTTAAGAAAACCCGTTTGCCTTTAGTTGGCCGTTTGACGGCATGATAGCCGTTTGCACTCAGCTTTCGCCAATTTCTGCCGCCATTTGTGCTGATGTCTATGCCTGCAGGGCCTGTAGCTATTGCAGTTTTGGCATTGAGCCAGGCTACGCCAGACCGATAGCCGCCTGTGGGTGTTTTGGGAGTCAGCCAGGTGCGGCCGCCGTCGATGGTATAAAAAACATGGTCGGTTTTGAGGCTGTCGGCTGTGTAGTCGCCGCCAACGATAATGCCTTGCATCGGATTTTTAAAGGCCATGGCAAAGGTGCCGGTGGCGGGTTTTCCGCTCAGCATGGGGCAGGGGCGTTCGATCCAGGTTTGGCCGTAATCGGGCGAGTACCAGAGCCGGGCGGTGGTTCCGCCGGTGGCCAGCCAGAGATGCCCGCCCGGAAGTGCCTGCAAACTGCTGTTGCTGGCGGCAAAAGCGGCCTCTCCCTCGTTGGCCGCCGGGCATTGTGCCTCAGGAGCCTGCTGCCACGTAAAACCTCCGTCGAACGTATGCAGCAGCACAAACTTTCCGTTGATCGGATCGCCAAGCACTACACCGCGGTTTTTGTTCCAGAAAGTTGCCGCATCCAGAAAGTAAGCTGAATCGGGATTGCTGTACCGCTCGCTCCAGGTGCGGCCTCCATCGGCAGTGCGGAGGATAACGGCAGGCGTTCCGGCACTCACCACAAGCGCATTGGCAAGATCAAAAGCTACAATGCTGCGGAAATCAAGTGCCGTATAGCCGGGAATTTGTTTGAATTCCCAATGCGCCCCGCCATCGCTGCTGCGACCTACAGTGCCCTTGCTGCCCGATGCCCAGATAATACGGTCGGTAACAGGGGCGATGCCACGCAAACTGGCTTCGGTTCCCGAATTAAATGTGGTAAGTTCCTGCGCTCCAAGGGGTGCGGCTAGAAGCAGAAATAGAAAAAGCCGATATATGACCATTTTGCGAAGGTAGCGATGCATTTTAAAATTA
>CALRTD020000440.1:0-4164 GCA_943371015.1 Synechococcus sp. UW140
TCGTTTCAATCAAAATGGTATGCAAGAGTTATTTGACTCAACAGCTTTAGCACCGAATTACTTTTACCTGAATAACGAAAATTACTGTGATGATTTTACTCCGAAATACAAATACAGAAAAGGCTGATTACTGGACGTATCGAAAAAACACCCAGTGAATTAAAACTTTCGTTAGTATCCTAGAATTGTTTTTATGTCAAAATTCAGACTAGCTATCGCATTGGCTCTTACCCTAACTTCATACCAGTTGCTCTCTGCAGACACAATTGATGTTTGCATTGTTGGTTACTATAAAAAGGGGGATATTATACTAATTAAAAATGGAGATAATAAAACAATATACAGCTGTGAGAGTTCCTATACCGGTAATCATCGTTGGGAATTAAAATATTTCATTGCTGACTCGATTCCTGAATATAGTTATCTGCCAATAAAAATATTTTACGCGAAAGCACATCACAAGCCTCGCCAGTTGAATCTAGGTTTTATCAAACAAAACGACAGAAAATTTCTTTTGATCGAACGATTTCCGTTATATAAAGACAACTTTAGCTTTAGAGTTATTTGGCTCGACAGATACAGAACCGAATTTCTTTTACCAGAATACAGCAAAACGATGTGAATGCCCCGCCAAAAACACCTCACTATATAATTGATTACCAGTTATTTTAATTCATTGTGCTTTGAATTAACAAGCGACACAGGTCTTGCCGAAAAAGCCCTGAAAACTTAGTTTTCGATTCGTTCTTTCAATCCCCCATTTACTTATCTTTGATCAATCAAACAAACCGGAGCCATTCCCAAACCACAGTGATCCAAAGTTTGGCCTGAAACTTGCAAGTTGTTACCAATAACAACAGTAAACTGAACATGAAAACCTGTCTGGCAATTCTGATGATGCTTCTCCCCGGCTTTGCAATGGCCGATGTGGTAGATGATATTGCGGCTGCCATCCGCAGCGGTAATGCGCACAGCGTATCCGTTTATTTCGCGGACAAAGTAGATCTGAAAGTGCTGGAGCAGGAAAATGTGTACAGCAGTGCTCAGGCCGAACTGATTTTGAAAGACTTTTTCGCCAAACATCCGGTGAAAGGCTTTACAGTGGTTCACAAAAGTGCCCTGAAAAACGATTCGCAGTTTGCCATTGGCACACTCGAAACGGGTGCGGGAAAATACCGCGTTCACTACCTGATAAAAATTTCAGGTGGGAAAATGACGGTAACACAGCTCCGCATCGAACCTTCAGATGGCTAACACGACAGGCTACCAGCCAACCACTCCCGACTTACAACTGATTTCAGCATTTATCGCCGCTGCGCTGCATGAAGATGTACGCAGCGGCGATCATACTTCCCTGTCAACCATTCCAGCATCGGCACAAAACAGTGCACGGCTTCTCGTCAAAGACTACGGCATTCTGGCCGGCATTGATGTGGCCGAACTCATTTTTGAACAGGTTGACCCGCACCTCACCATGCACCGCCTCATCGAAGACGGTACCGAAGTGAAAAAAGGCGATATTGCTTTTACCGTTGACGGCCCCGCCCGCTCTATCCTCACCGCCGAACGCCTTGTACTGAACACCATGCAGCGCATGAGCGGATGCGCCACCACAACATGGCAACTCGCAAAACTCATCAGCGATTTGCCTACCTGCCTGCTTGATACACGCAAAACAACACCCGGCTTCCGCTATTTCGAGAAATGGGCTGTGCGCATTGGCGGCGGACACAATCACCGCTACGGGCTGTTTGACATGATTATGATTAAAGACAATCATGTTGACTATGCCGGCGGAATTACAAAAGCCATCCGCGCAGCACAAACGTATCTTCGTGAGAAGGAACTCAATCTCGCCATCGAAGTTGAAGTCCGGAATTTTGATGAACTGCAGGAAGCCCTGCAGGCAGGCGGCATTCAGCGCATCATGCTCGATAATTTCAGCGTAGAAAATATGCGCCGCGGTGTTGAGATGGTAAACAAAGCTGTTGAAACAGAAGCATCAGGAGGAATAACGGCTGAAACGCTGCGCGCTTATGCCGAAACCGGTGTTGATTTCATTTCGGTTGGCGCGTTAACACACAGCTACAAGAGTCTTGATCTCAGCCTCAAAGCCGAACGAAAATGATCCGCAACCTGTTGCGATGGCTTCGCCGAACAAAGATAGCACGGGCAATTCACCGATTTGCCGAACGTGTGAGCTTACCCGGATTTGAAGGGCATTCGCTGTACGAAGTGTCGATGTTTTTTATCAGCGGAATCAACAAAGGCGGATTGAAAACGCGGGCCGCTTCAATGGCTTATCATTTTTTTCTGGCGCTTTTTCCAACCATCATTTTTCTCTTTACCCTCATTCCTTACATACCCATTAAGAACTTTCAGGAACGCCTGTTTGAACTTATTCAGCAGCTCTTGCCCGAAAATTCATTCAATGCCATGCACGATACCATCGATGGTATCATTAACCGACAAAACTCGGGGCTGCTTTCCATTGGTTTTGTAGCAGCACTGTACTTTTCAACCGGCGGCATGACAGCCATGATGAGTGCTTTCAACCGAAGCATTCATATCCGTGAACGCCGTCCGGGCTGGAAACAGCAAATCATTGCGCTGGCACTTGTACTTGTTCTGACAATACTGGTTGTTGCTGTGGTTAGTTTAATTGTTGGCAGCGAACTTCTGCTCCGCAGCATTGTTGATGAAGCTGATGTGGTTCGGATGCTTGTTATCATTGGCCGATGGTTTATGCTCGGACTATTTTTTATTGTAGTTATAGGAATTTACTACCGCTACGGCCCTTCACAGCGCATGCACAAACACCTGATCAGTCCGGGAACAATTCTCGCTACCGTGCTGATTATTGTTACCTCCATCGGCTTCGCGTGGTTCATTGATAATTTCGGCAGATACAATGCGCTGTACGGATCAATCGGGTCGATTATCGTTTTTCTGCTGTTTATTTTTTACAATTCAATGATGCTGCTGGTAGGTTTTGAACTCGATGCCAGCATTGCTGAAGCACGCTTCAAGCGAAAATCGCTGCTCGAATTGCAGGAAACCAAAGAACATCATGAAGATGATCTTGATGATGGAAAAGCGGAGTAAAACCGCATTTCCACAATTCACTTTTCAGTAGCTGGTTGCCTTGTAGTTAAAAATTCCGGTCAGCGTATCAAACTTTGCACTGCATGAATGCCCGATAAACAGGTAGCCCGAATTATCAGCTGTCCATACTGGCTTATTTTTATATCGGTAAGTAAAAACAACTAGTGCAGGCTGAATTTCAGCATAAAAAGCTGAAGCACGAATTACCGCTGAAAGTTCCGCAACAGACTTTTCCGGCACCTGAATCACAGCAATCAACGAATCTTCTTTGGGATTGCGATATAATTTTCTGCTCATCACATTACTGCTTGCAGGAAAGTTGAATCCGCATTGTCGTTCAACCTCCGTGAGCAATTCTTTATCTGCTTGGTCTGAACAACCGGCTAACGAAATAATTGAAACCAACAGAACGCTAATCCGCCAAAAGAAGGAATACATCAATGCTCTCTTATTCACTTACCGGCACAGTTACATTCAGCAGCGAATCAAAGCCCGGACGGGTGTAAAAATTGAGCAGTTGATATCCCCACACCGGCGTTGTCAGGGTTGAATCCCAGGTGGGGTCAATTCCTTCGGCATACAGTACCATTTCTTTTTGTCCGTTACCGATATCAGTAATGGTAAACCGGCCTTCTGCATCGGTCACATAGCGTGTTTCGTAAAGCGATGAATCGCGACCGGGGAATATGGATGTGCCGTTTTTTCGCCAAATCACGGCATGCGGAATGGGTACACCATGATGATTAACCCGAAGCGAAATGGTGACATCGCCCGGAGGATAAGTTGGCGGCTCTTTTGTGCATGCTGTGATGAGCAGCAGTACTGAGATGGCAGAAAAGAGTGCCGGCCGTTTCATCTGCTTCATTATTGTCCTTCTTTAAACCGCGGATCACGGATGAAGGTGTTATCGGTAAGTGTGGCGAGGAAAGCCAGCAGATCAGATTTTTCCTGCGCTGTGAGCGGAATGCCTGTCGGACCGATGAGCGGATCAAGTGTGCTGCTGTTGACTACGCCAGATGAATAATGATCAAGGCATTCCTGCAGCGTTACAAAACGACC
>CALRTD020000441.1:0-4153 GCA_943371015.1 Synechococcus sp. UW140
ATCCGAGGTAATGAAGGCGGGGCTGATGATGCACGCGATTATCTGTTTCGCTGTATTACCGACAAACCATTTGTAAAAACACCGGCATTGCGGCTGCAAACATTTTTGAGTGTTCCTGACTCTTTGCGCCCTCTTTTTAAAACATGGAATAAGGAGTTGTTTTTAGCGCAGTCTCCATTACATTATGAAAAGTATGAGAACAGGTATTATTACGAAAAACAACTTACGCAGCCTGATACTTTGTTTCCCAAATCCTTTTCATTTACCGGGAAATGCTGTTTGCTTACTAATGCAACAAACAGTTCTGCCGCTTTTACACTAGCCAACATGTTTCAGCAATCGGGCAGAGGACTGATTATTGGTGAACCAACCGGCGGTTCGAAGCAAGGCATAAACGGCGGACAATTTTTTCTGCTGTACTTGCCTTATTCGGGAATTGAAATTGATCTTCCGCTGATCTGGCAGAAGCCTGTTTCGGATGCACCAGATAATGGTGTTGTGCCCGACCGTATTGTTTACACTTCGCGCGCAGCAATTTGTTCTGGTCGCGATGAACAGCTTGAAGCAGCAATAAATATTTTACAGCGCAAAACGAAATAAAGTTTGAGAGTACAGCCGCTTATCACAACAAAAAAACTCCGGAAGAATTTCCCGGAGTTTTTTGTTGTGTGATAAGTTGTTTATTCCTTCACCATCTTCTGAACAGAAACCGCATCGCCGCGTGTTACGCGCAGCATATACATGCCGGCGGGTAAACTTTCGGTATCAATAAGTACGCGATCTGATGCAGCCTGAACACGCCAGATACTGCGGCCCAGTGCATCACTCAGCTCCAGTTGTGTACCCGCAGAAATTCCTTCAACAAAAAGCTGTGTGCTGAACGGATTCGGATAAACGCGCATTGCTGAAAAATCGCTTTCAGCGATACCGACGCAAGCATTTACGGTGTAAAGCACATAGGCTGTATCTGAACAGCCGCTTGAATTGGTGAAACTGTAACCAATAGAGAATGTTCCGATGCCGGCTGTTGAAGGTGTAAACAATCCGCCGCTTACTGCAGGGCCAAAATAGTTTCCGCCTGCCGGTGAACCGCCTGTTATGGTGCGCGGCCCGTCGGTTACGCACATCACGGCCGGAGCATTAAACAGCACGTTGGGAGAAGGCGCAACCGTAATGGTGATTGGAGTTTGTCCTGAACAGTTGTTAACATCAGAACCGGTTACTGTGTAGGTTGTTGTTGCAGCCGGATTAACCACAACGCTTTGTCCGCCAAGGTTACCGGGATTCCAGTTGTAGGTTAGCGCACCGCTGCCCGAAAGCACAACCGCATCGCCGGCACACACCAATGTATCGGTTGCCGTTGCTGTAACCACCGGAAGCGGATTCACGGTAAGCACAAGACTATCGGTTGCTGTGCAGTTATTGGTGTCGGTTGCCGTTACAAAATATGTTGTAGTTACAGCAGGTGTAACTGTTACCGAAGCTGTTGTTTGGTTGCCCGGTGTCCACAAGTAAGTATTGCCTCCGTTTGCAGTAAGTGTTGATGAGCTTCCTGCACAAACCAGTGCTGCTGTTGAAGTAACACTCAGCGCAGGTGCCGTACGAACAATGAATGTTACAATTGCTGTTCCGGTGCAGCCTGTATTCATATCGGTATATGAATAAGTTACAGGGTGAGTGCCGGGGCCAACAAGTTGCGGATCAAATGTATTACCCGTAACTCCGGGCCCCGAAATGGTTACGGGCAAATTGGCCGGCGGGCATACAATTGCAGCATCAGTGGGACAGAGGTAAACGATTGTAGTGGTGGGTACAACAACCGGAAGCGCATTTACTGTAACCGCAACAGTATCGGCTGTTGCGCAGCCGCCTGCACTTACACCATCAACAATATAACTTGTGTTTGATGTTGGTGTAACTGTTACCGTTGGCGTTGTTGCGTTAACGGGCTGCCAGCTGTAGGTGCTTGTACCCGAAGCTGTAAGAATAAGCTGATCGCCGGCGCAGATGGTTGCGCTTGCGGGCTGAATTCGCACTACGGCTGTGTCAACTGTAACTGTTATCGGCAGGTTATCAGTGCATCCTGCGGTGCCTGCTGATGTGAGTGTGTAGGTTGTAGTGACTGCCGGCGAAACGTTGATTGCCGCTCCAACTACGTTGCCCGGATTCCACGTGTAGGAAACCGCATTGCCCACTACACTGAGCAGGGTTGAGTTGCCCACGCAGATATCAGTAATGCCCGATGTATCGGCGGTGAGTGCAATAACGTTTATACTGTCGGTGCCAATTGTGCAGCCCGCACGGGCTGTAAGCGTTACGTTTCCGTATGCGTTAACGGCTGTGCTCAGTGTAGTGGAGCCGTTGCTCCAGAGCAGGTTGTTGAACGAGCCGGTAACTGAAAGTGTGGCCACTGCCGAGTTGCATTTTATATATGTGCTGCCCTGATCAATGTTTACTGCTGCAACTGGCTGCGGAATAGTAAAATCGGCATTGGTGAATGTGATGTTGTTGAGGAAACGAAAGTTTGCAACAAGAATCGGATCAAGTGCAGTGAAAACACCAATTACCGCAGCCACCTTGTATTGACCGGCAGCGGGTTCTAAAACTTCGCGGGCAAACTTCGGGTAAAAGGCAGCTCCGTTAAGGGCGGGTGTACATGCAGTTACATCACGCACGGTTGTCCAGTTGCGTGTGGTGATATCATAAGCACGCACAAACAGGTTGGGTGTTTGATTGGCTGCACCGGCGGTGTATGCTGTATTGTCAGACCAGCCAAAGAACAGTTTTGTTCCGTCTTTGCTGCGTGCAACTTGCGGTGCCATATCCATAGTTGTGGTGTTTGGCGATGTGCCCCAGGTGCCGCGTCCGGCCAATACATTGCTGATGTCAACCGCATTCCACAAGCCTGATGTTTTTGTAATGTCATACATGTGGTGCCAAAGACCAAAGAAAACGGCATACGCATTGTTGCCAGTTGCAGCGGTAATGAGCAGGTGTGGTTCTCCGTTCGCATCAACCGTAAGTGCCGATTCAAATGCTGTACTTACAACGTTGGGTGAAATAACGTTTCCGGTGATGCAGGGGAACTGATTCAAATCAACCTGATCCGGGGTGCTCCAGGTTTGTCCGCCATCGGTGGTGTGCCAGAAAACGGGATAAAATGCATAGTTGGTAGGCCCCGGAGTAAGATGGGTAAGAACAGAAATCCAGCCAATTTGTCCGGTCGGATCAAATGCAATATGATAATCGCCAACCTGCTGCACATTATTATATGCAACATTAAAGTTTGGTGTGAGGGTAGTGTTTGTGCTCCATACAATATCTGAACCACCCCACTGGCCTTTCATTACCCGAAATCCGGTAACATTAGTACCATTATAAACCGCATCAATGCCCCAGAAAACTCCGGGTGCACCTTCTACAAATGAGTGCGGAATAAGTGTTTGTGTACTGGCCGCCTGATTATACACTTCTGTATTGCCGGTGCCGTTCAGCTGGCGTACACCGTTAACATAGCCAGCCCAGAGCGCACCGTTAACTACAGGCGCATAGTAGCCAATGTAGCCGTTTGAGGGAGTTGTGTTGCCAACCGGATTGTAGATTACTGCGTTCGGATAGCGCGCAGGAAGTGTTTGCAGCGGATTCAGTACACCCTGGTCGTTTGTCCATGTTGTTCCGCCATCGGTAGAAACATCATAGCGCAAATTGCCCGAAGAGCCACCAAATGCAGATGGATTGTTACGGTGTACAAAAACTACCGAGTTCAGGTCTTTACTGGCCGCAACCGGGGTAGTGCCGTTTCGGATGTTGGTAAACATATTCGAGGATGAGCCGGTAGCAACACCGGTAGCGCAGGGCTGCGCCGTTGCCGTTATCCCCAATGCAAGCAGAGGAATGAGTAAGAGTTTTTGCATAGGTTTAGGTTTAAGGTTAACAGCAATTTACACCAATTCACGCATCTTTTACAAATTGTACAGGAAATATTGCTGAACCCGCTTTAATACCAAATTTTCCACGGATTTTGATTTTTGAAACGGCTTGGGGATTTTTTTGATTACTGAGAATGACTATCTTGCGTAGCCTCATTAAAAAAACAGCTCAACACAAAGCAACGTTTCAAAACCCGCTAATGAAAAAACTAGTACTCTTCAGC
>CALRTD020000442.1:0-4144 GCA_943371015.1 Synechococcus sp. UW140
CTTCACTTCATATACATTGTCTTTAATCTTTTTAAAAGAAGTGCTCTTGAAGGTAATGGTCTGGAATTTTTCAGCATCAAAAAAGTCAGCACTTTTCAGGTGGCCGTCGCGCTGTTCGTTTGCTGTGTTGATTGATTTTGTTTGAATGGTAATTTCTACCTGAGCATCGCTGAAATCAGCTTTGTTGGTAGTCATTTTAACTTCGTAATCGCTGAACCAGCCTACAGTTTTGGCTACACCCATGTGTTCGATGGCAAACATCACAGAACTGTGTGCGTTATCGCCCTGCCAGTTGGTTTGAGCTGCTGCCGGTGCTGCTGTGCCGGCCATAAGAAGAAGTGCAAGAAGTGTCTTTTTCATGTTTTTGATGTTTTAGGAATGCTAAATTATGTAATTACAATATATGTATCGACATCTTTATTTGTATTTCTATGAACAGATGTTGATTTTGACTGAAAATCAGATGATTAATTCTGTGCAGCCTGAAGCCTGAAAATGGCTGGCTCCAGAATAAGCGCCTTGTCTGTATTGCTCTGCGAATGAAGAATGCGCATTGACTCACTCAGTTGTACCGCTTCAAACGGGCCGTGCATTTCATCAATTACAGTAGCAATCTCAATGCATTCTGCAATATCGCTTGCCGGGATAAACCGTGCAAAATTTACCAGATACGCAGAGAAATCAAGACCTGATTCCCAACAAGCGGTCATTAATTCCTTTCGATGCTTGTTGTTCGCCTTGTCTTCAACAAGCCTGATCATCAGATCACGGGCATCGTGGCGTTTCAGCAAGGCAAGTACTTCAACCCGAAGGACTTTGTATTTAGGATCAACAAGCAACTGAACAACATTAGAAAGCTGCGTGGCCGAAACTGCTTTCTGCGCTTCATCTTGCAAATGCTCCGGAACTTTACCGAAGTATATGCTGCTGAAATTATCACTCAGATGTGAAAACCAGTTGGCAGGATTGTCTGCATTGTTGTTGTCGTCGTTGCTTATTTCCATTCTGTTTTTTCTGTTCTGCAAAGGTAGTTAATGCAATGCGGTTGATCAAACTGCAAGACATCCCGAAAGACTCCACGACTCTTTCAGACGCAGTACCGAAAACCATTTCCGCACCCTGGAATAACTGCGGCGACTGCGGGGAGAGGATTTTAGGCACAAGCCCAGCAACGATGTTTGAAATTTTTAAGATGCTTCGGAATAAAACAGCGGCGACCACATTGCTGTGGCCGCCGCTGGAAATGTATTCGTTATGCAGAATTAGTCCTGCTTAACTACTTTCTGTACGAAGGTTTGTCCATCAGCAACTACACGCACGTAGTAAATACCGTTTGCGTAGTTGGTGAGGTCAAGCTGCTTGGTTACATCGCCCTGTACATTAGAGCTCATGTCTGACCAAAGCAGTTGGCCTTGCATGGTTACTACTTCAATGCTCATTTCTGTGTAATCAGCACCCTTGAAGTTCAAGGTGAACATACCGTTGTTCGGGTTCGGGTAAACTGTGATTGCAGAAACCGCTGTTTGTTCAGCAACACCTGTACACGGATCAACTACTACGTTATTGGTAGCAATGTTTGTACAACCATTGATATCGGTGTAAGTGTAGGTGATGCTGATCGTACCCGGAGCAAGTGAACTTCCATTCAGAATGTTATTGCCAACACCAGGACCGCTCCATGTTCCGTTGGCAGGACTTCCGCCAGTCAGTACAATGGTATCGCCAGAGTTGCAAAGTGTATCAAACGGAAGGTTCAATGTCACCACAGGAAGGTTGTTCAGCACTACGTTGATGTTGTCTGAACCGGCGCAACCATTAGCTGTATCGGTTGCAACAAGGCTGTAGCTGCCAGAAGTTGTTACTGTGATAGACGGAGTGTTGCCTGTCGGTGTCCAAACGTAGCTGAGGTTACCTGCAGGGCCGTTAAGAACGAAGCTTGAACCGCAAAGTGTGGTATCGGCACCGAGGTTAACAACCGGGCTGGTGTTTACAGTAATGTTTACTGAGTCAGAAGCAGCGCAACCGGTTACAGTGTCTGTTACGAGCACTGAGTATGCACCTGAAGCCGAAGCGGAGAAGGTGTTACCGGTTGAAGCATCCTGCCACTGGTAATCAAACGGACCAGAAGGAGCAGCAAGTACCAGCGGAGCATTAGCACTGCAGAAGGTGGTATCGTTGCCCAGAGCCGGAGCCGGTGAAGCATTGATAGTAACCAGTACTGTGTCATTGCTGAAACAGGTTGTTGCTGTATCGGTCACAGTTACATTGTAAGAACCAGAAGTTGTTACTGAGTAGCTCTGTGTAAGTGAGCTGTCCTGCCACACGTAGCTGTACGGACCAGCAGGGCCATTCAGTACGAAAGGTGTGTTGTTAGAACAGATCGCTGTGTCGCTTCCGAGTGCAATCGCCGGCAGCGGGTTTACAAATACAACTGCTGTATCGCTTTCAAAACAACCGTTGCTGGTGTCGGTAACAAGCAGTGCTACGTTGCCGGCAGTGTTAATAACCTCTGTGTTTGAGGTGTTTGCACTGGTTGACCAGTTGTAGGTGTAAAGAATGTTTGACGGGCCTGAGAAGGTGGCAGAGTTACCTGCGCAAAGTGTTACATCAGCACCAAGCGAGAACGACGGAGCTGCATCTACCCCTACAAGGATTGTATCTGTACCTGTACAACCGTTGGTTGTGTCAGTTACCAATACGCTGTAGATACCGAAGCTGTTTACGCTGAAGGTCTGTGTTGTTGTAACACTGTCTTGCCAGATGTAGGTATAGCTACCTGCTGTTCCGTCAAGTACGAGCGGTGAGTTTGAACAAATTACTGTGTCTGCACCAAAGCTCGGAGCCGGTGTCGGCAGAACGTGTACTGAAACAGTATCTGTAAGGTTACAACCTGTGAGCGTATCGGTTACCAGTACAATGTAAGATGTGCTGGCAAACGGTGATGCTGTTGGGTTCTGAATGGCGTTGTTTGACACAGTTCCACCTGTCCATACATAAGAGTTGTTACCAGAAGAACGGGTGAAAATCATGTTCGGACGCTGGAAGAAGGTTGAGAAACCTGCAGAAGCCGAACATACACCTGATGCATCCTGATTGAGAACTGCTGTAGAAGCATAGCTAGTGGTTGACTGACGGAAGATCCAGTTCAGTGTAAATGAAGTATTGTTGAAGCATGTTTCAACAATGATGTTTGAAACACCATCCCAGTACCAGTTACTGTTAAAGTTCAGCGTCATCAAACCAGTTGTTGGTGTGAGTGATGCATTGGTGTAATAGCTGGTAAAGCCAGTCATCTGGAATGCTGTGGTCATTGAGGTCTGCGTTGTGTTAGCAATGCGGATCTCAAAGTTGTCAAGCGCAGGCGACGGTGCCGGTGTGTTTGATGCAGCCGGAAGCTGGAACCCAAGCGAGTTGTAGAAACCTGCTGTCATACCCGCTGCCTGAAGTTCAGCTGCTGTAATCAGCATCTGGTGTTTTGCACCCCAGTAGAACTGACCAAACGGCGAGGGATATGATGTAGTGGTATTCAGTACGTTTTGGGTACCAATGGTAAACGTTGCCGGCGGGAATGCTACGTCAAGTTGTACCTGTGTGCCACCGCAAATAGTATCATTATTTACGGTTGCTGTACCAACAACTGCCGGAGCAACCTGTGCCTGAATGGTATCAAATGTGATACAACCAGAGGTTGTGTCGGTAGCCTGTACTACATAAGTTGTAGAAGTTACAGGTGATGATACTACTGTGTCACCGGTTGTGGTGTTCAGCGCTGTAGCAGGTGTCCAGGTGTAATTGTAAGCAGAGTTTACGCTGCTTACGCTCAGTGTGGTTGAGCCTGATCCGCAAATGGTGTTTGATGATACAGTAGCAATAGCCGGAGCCGGTGTTACTGTAGCTGTAACAGCTGTACGCGGGAAGCTTGAACATCCTGAAGAATAGTGAATACGGCCATTCCAGTTACGGGTTGTAATGGTATAACCAAAGTAACTTCCACCATGTCCTTCACGAACTATCATATCAGGGTTGGTGAAAAGCGGGTTACCTACTGCTGTACCGTTGGTATAGTTTAAGGTAGGACCTGTTGTGGTTACAATAAACGAGTAATCTGTACCTCCCGGAATGGTAAGGCTGAGCGTAATCGGCA
>CALRTD020000443.1:0-4121 GCA_943371015.1 Synechococcus sp. UW140
ACAAAGATGTTGAGATTGCCTTTTACAGAAACGGCGAAGCCAAAACAGCTAAAGTCCATATTGACAAAGAAGGCCGCATGGGTGTTTTTGCAAAGGTGGATGTGCCCGAAGTGAAGATAGAATACGGCTTTGGCGCAGCCATTGTACGCGGCTTTACGCGCACCGGCGAGTCGTTCAGCAACTATGTGAAACAGCTTCCGCTGCTGTTTACCAAGGCCGGCGCCAAGCAGGTAGGCGGCTTTGCCAGCATGGGCAGTATTTTTCCGAGCAGCTGGGACTGGCAAAGCTTCTGGAGCATTACAGCACTGCTCTCGTGCATCCTCGCCTTTATGAACCTGCTGCCGATTCCGGTGCTTGACGGAGGTTACATTCTGTTTGTGCTCTGGGAAATGGTTACTGGCCGCAAGCCCGGCGAAAAATTCATGCGCATTGCCATGAACGTAGGCACATTTATGGTGCTGGGCCTGCTCATTTTTGCCAACGGCAACGACTTGTGGAAGTTTGTGATTAAACCACTCATCGGCGGCTAGTAAGGCTTGGCACAGGCTTTGCCTGAAGTCAGATACAATTTAACCGAAAACTGCGTTTCTGAATGAATATGCACACCTTCCGTTTGTTTCTGCTTCTGCTGCTGAGTCCGGCTATCGTTGCCGCGCAAACCACCACCCGCGATACGGGCAAAGACAGCGCGGGCGGTACGCTGACATCGCCGGGAGGGAAAACCAACATTGTGCTGGTGCCCATGTACCCGACCATGTTTAACGTGGATTCCGACATCAGTCAGGCCATGAGCAAAGCATCGGGGCAAAACTTCGATCAGATTCGCGCCACGTTCAACAAAGCTTTGGTTGATCAGCTGAGCAAGCAGTTTGGCAGTACCTGCAAAATCATTTCACTGCTTGACGATACGGTGAAAATGAAAGCCGACCTGCGCACCGTATATGCCAACACTACCAATGAGTGGACATTAGTTGGCAGTCCGCTCAATCCTCCTCCCGCATCGGCAGGCACGGCAACCAAACCGCCCGCAGGTGTAAAAAGCGGACAGGTACAGGCGCAAACCGCACAAGGCGACCGATTCATGAATGTGCGGATGAACAACAACACCGCACTCGAACTGCTGAAGAAAAAGTACAATGCACAGTATGTGATTTTTGTAAATCAGCTGGATCTGAAAAACGACCTCGGCAGCGATCCGTATAACCTGAACGGTACGCAAACGTTTAAGCGTGTGGCGGTGCTACATTTCACCATTTACTCAACCGCCACTGCAAAACGCATTGCTGCCGGAAAAGTAAAAAGTGAGTTTGCGAATACCGAGAATGCGCCCCGGGCAATTATTCAGAAAGCATTTCCCGGGTTGATGCGGCAGGTACATTTCCGTTATCAGGAAGGGTTGAAACCTGCGCCGGTGAAAACGCCGGGGCAGTAATTGCAGTAAAATTTATATGGCACTGTTCAGCAAAACGCCAGCCAGTAACCAAGAATTTGCAAGGGTAATTGAGTGGTCGCCAAAGTGGGATACAGGTGCACCCATGCCTCAGGTATTTTCTAACGGGCACAAAATCTTTTTAATTTATTTGATCCGTGAAGGTGATTCCAGTGATGGGACATTTACGACACTGATTGATAACACAAGTGATATTGCGCATCCATTAGCACTTGTTGAATTTGATGGGAATACGTTTCGTTTTGGGATGGCCAATGATGAGGTCTTTAGCGGGCTTCCGCTTTGGAATAAAGGATTAGACGCATATTCTGCTCACCAGATCGAAAACTCGACTTGGATAGATGAATTGAAAAAAATTAATAAAGTTCATCCACGTTACAACGAGGATAGCTGGATAGCTCTCAAGCATTTTGCACTGTTGTTTCATGATGAGATTTTGGAAGTAATTGCAAGAGATTATACAATTGAAATATTCAATACAACCTTTGCTCAGTTGGCGGGAGAGGTAGCAAGACGAATGAATAGTTAGCTGCGAACGAGAAGTAAAATATACTGTTGCCTGAACCTATAATGCTATTCTGACTGATCGGCACAGGGGTGTTTAAATTTTTGGACGGAATAAATAATTTCAAATTATTAAGTTAGCTGAAAACTCAGGTATCGGTTTCATTACCTGAACTAATATAGATGTCAGAATCGGCTATTAAACTAATCGCCATTTCTAACGTCTAATACACTTATTAGCGAAGTAATAGTATTCAGCAACTGAAACTATATTCGATACATTCCACTAGCCGACAAAACAAATGAAGCAAATAAAAAAAATTACTTCAGGTTTTAAAACAGGATTTGTGTTGTTCTTTCTGCTCCTGCAGATAGGAGCAAAGGCACAAACTGACAGCATTCTGGTGGGCAATATTTACAGAAGTTACATCATACACTTGCCGTCAGGATATAATCCCGCACAACAATATCCGGTTGTATTAAATCTTCATGGCATATTTTCGAATGCAGCGCAACAAGAGGCAATTACTGAATTTAATCCCGTTGCAGATTCTTCTCAGTTTATTGTTGTGTACCCCAATGCGGTTGCCGGAAGTTGGAATGTATCAGGAGCAGCAACATCGCCGAACGATTCCGTATTTATTGCAACACTGCTGGATACTTTAACCACGCGCTACCCGGTTGATCCTTGCCGTATTTATGCAACAGGATTTTCGCAGGGAGGATTTATGTGCTATGTGTTAGCCTGTATGTTTGCCGACAGGCTTGCCGCAGTTGCTGTTGTTTCAGGAAATATGTTTGATGCTACTGTTGCAGTTTGTAATCCCAGTAATTCAATTCCAATCATGCACATTCACGGAACTGCAGATCCTATTGTATTGTATTGGGGGATTATTGGGTTGGAGAGTTGGGTTCCGGGAACCGTGTATTGGTGGGCACAACAAAACAACTGTAACTTAAATTCGGTAACTGTACAGCTCCCCAATCCTGTGCTTTCTGACTCATCAGATGTTCAAATGGTTTACTATGCCCCGGGTCCTGATTCCAGCGAAGTGATTTTTCTGCAAGTAAATAATGGCGGACACACCTGGCCGGGGGCATCGCTATTGCTGCCTTTTGGATTCACCAATCAAGATTTTTCTGCAAGTAATTCTATTTGGAATTTTTTCAACTCCTACCAGCTTCGCAGTTGTGCTTCAACTCAAATAAATGAGGTAAATACAGTGCAGAATGATTGTGTGATTTATCCAAACCCTTTTTCATTGCAAACAACTATTGAGTTTAGTACTGAACAAAGAAATACATCAATAAAAATAATTGATGTGCTTGGGAAAGAAATAAAATCAATAACAGTTACGGGGAAGCAATTTGTTTTGCAGAGAGATGAACTACCGGCTGGTGTTTTCTTCCTCCAAATAGGCAATGAACAAAATGAGATCACCTACAAAAAAATAATTGCTGAATGAATTATTCAGGTTATTGCTTACGAATGATGAGTTTGAATTTGGGAGGGGAATAAATAACTTTAATTATTAAGCGAGCTGAAAACTCCGGTATCAGGCTTTGCATTTTTTGTAAGTAACCAATGAATAAACGCAGCTGCATTATCGCAATTTTGGTATGGATAGCTTGTCTGTCACATACAGGCTGTGTAAATGAAACAAAAGATCATCCGCAAACCAATCAGGCTGTTGGTAACAACTATTCCGCGCTAAACCAACAGGCAAATTATGCAGAAGCAGACACAACTCTTTTGCAGAAAGCCGAGCTAACAAAAATTTATACAAAAGCGATTGCCGAATTTATCAGAGCGGCGAATAAGAAAAACGAAACTGCATTTGATACGCTCTGCTTTGCTAACCGTAAGAACGGGCAGCCCGATGATTTTCCGGATATAACTGCAATTGTTGATGCTATGGTAACTTCAACAGCAACACAAGTGCAAACAACACACGCAGGTACTGGAGTTATCGATAAATTCATTAATAAAACTCAATATGATACGCTCATTGCACCATAAGCATATCTTTCTATTGGCATTGATGTTGTTGACAATGAGTCTTGATGCTCAATGGTATTTTAACCCCAATAAGATTGTCAAACGAAAGGTGAGTAAAGTTGCTTTTATAAGCAATGACTCTGTATTTACTGATACTATCGAGTATCA
>CALRTD020000444.1:0-4101 GCA_943371015.1 Synechococcus sp. UW140
CGCACAACAATTTTCTGTGTCGCCACTCCATCGTTTGTAATGATCCGAAGCACATAGATGCCCGACTCTGAACTGCTCAGGTCTAACTGCTCGCGGTGTGCCAGAACGCCTTCCAGAAGCTGCTCTAAAACCTTGCGGCCCTGAACATCCAGCACCTCGATCTGAACTGTTTTTGCACTGCTCAGCTCAAATGCAATCATGAACACCCCGTCGTTCGGGTTCGGGTAAACCTCAAGCGTGTTGCTCAGGTCGATGTCCTGAAGGCCTACCTGTGTAATCGTTACGACCTGTGTAACAGTGTCGCTGCCGCAGATGCCCGTTACGATCAGTGTGATCGTGTAGGTACCGTTGGCCGTGTACGTGTGTACCGGGTTCGCGCTGTTGTCGGTCGGTGTGTTGTCGCCAAAGTTCCACTGGTAGGTGGCCGCGCCGGTGCTGGTGTTGTTCACTACCGCTGAAGAACCCACTACGCTGGCCGTGAAGCCGGCGGTGGCACTCGGGTTCACGTTAACGGTAACCACATCGGCATCTGTACAGCCTGCTGTGTTGGTTCCTGTTACGTAGTACGTGGTGGTGGTGCTGGGCGATACCGTGTTGGTTGCACCAATATTGCCGTCGCTCCATACATACGTCGCGGCGCCGGTGGCGGTCAGTGTTACCGTTTGTCCCGGGCAGATTGATACGTTTGCTCCGGCGCTCACTACCGGCGGTACGTTTGTGGCTACGGTGATGGTGTCGCTGTCTGAGCAGCCGCTCGGGTCGGTTACCGTTACGGTAAAGGTGCCGTTGCCCAGTGTGTTGATCTGGCTGGTCGGGTTGCTGCCGCCGCTCCATACGAAGCTGCTGCCCGGGTTACCGGCATCCAGTGTTATGGAGCTGGTGCAGATAGACGTATCCGGACCCAGATCAGCTACCGGCTGGTTGTTGATTGTGACTGTTACTGTATCGTAGCCGTAGCAACCGGCAGAGCTGATTACAATTACGCTTACTACGTTTACTCCGGTTTGGGTAATGTTGGTAGTTTGGTTCGAGCTTTGGTTCGACCAGATGTAGTTCATGCCCGGGTTGCCCGCATCAAGAACTACTGTATCGCCGCACTGGGTTACTGAAGGGCCTAAGTTAACCGTCGGTGCTGGGCTTAGCGTTACAAGTACAGAATCGGTACTGCTGCAGTTGTTGCTGTCGGTGACCGTTACTGCATAGCTGCCGCTGCTCGTGGCTGTTGAGGTTGAGGTGGTATCTCCTGTGCTCCATACATAACTGTTGAATCCGGATCCT
Organism: Synechococcus sp. UW140; assembly: GCA_943371015.1. Taxonomy (GTDB): domain Bacteria; phylum Bacteroidota; class Bacteroidia; order Palsa-965; family Palsa-965. Next base: position 1,279 of record CALRTD020000444.1, read on the forward strand.
GCATCCAGCACGACTGCGCTCGAACAGCTTACCGTGTCTGCTACGTTAACTACCGGGTTCGGCACAAAGCCCACGACTACGTTGTCGGAACCAATGCAGCCTTGCGGAGTAAGTACAGATACACTGTAACTGCCCGGTTGCGTAACAGAAAGCGTTTGTGTTCCGCTGCCGGTACTCCAGAGGTAGTTATTACCGGGATTACCGGCATCAAGAAGGAGCGATGTGCCGCAAGCTACTGTATCAGGGCCGAGGTTAACAACCGGGTTCGGGAGCAGCGTTACATTGACCGTGTCAACGTCGAGACAACCGTTTGCATCAGTTAGCGTAAGTGTGTAGGAGGTTGTTGCCGTAACGGTAGCTGTACTTTGTGGTTGCGTTGGCGTTGCCAGATTGGTAACCGGCAACCAGCTGTAGGTATATGGCAAGGTACCTCCTGTCCCATTTCCGCTGATACCGATTTGCACTGTGGTATTGCTGCAAGCGGAGATATCGGTAGCCGCACTTAGCGTGGGCAAGCCTGCCCCCGGCGAAGTTTGTGTCATTTCCACAAGCCAGGTATCTGCTGTGGTGGTGCAGAAAAAGCGATCAACAAGTACACGCACATATCCGCAAAATGTTGGTGTAAACGACACCGACGAAAGCAATCCGCAGAAGTCATCGTTGTAAACGATAAACGCTCCGGTGAGATCATTGTAAACGGTAATCTGTGAATCGAAAGATGATGTACTTGAACAGGTTGTTATCGTGTAAGATGCTCCAGCCTGAACAAATGCCAGCATGTACTGCCCCGCTGTAATGGTCTGTCCAACCGGAACGTTTAAGGCTACCGGTGTAAGACTTCCTGCTGTAAGTACATTGTCGTTAGCGCATTGGGCATTTGTTTTCGTTGCCGAAAATAATGCCAGAACAAGCACTAGCAAACGTAAGATTTGTTTCATGATATTGTTTTGAGTATGAGGTTTTCCTGGGGGCTTTACTAATCTAACAAATGTATAAATAAGGACTAAACCGATAACAATGGTTTTTACTTACTTTTAACCGTTGCTTGTTCATTCTTCTATGTCGAAAAAACAGAAAACGGCTCCGGCAAAATCGTCAGGAGCCAAAAAACAGATGCCGGATAAGCCGGGTTTTTTGCGTCGTCACGCGTTCAGCGTGGCTTTGGTTGTTATCACCTTTTTGGTTTTCGGAAATGGCATTTTCAACAAATATGCCCTTGACGATGAGTTTTATACCGCAGGAAGCAACAAGCTTACACAAAAAGGGATAAAGGCCATTCCCGAAATTTTTACTTCGCGGACATTTTACAACAATGATGGTTCGGGCTATTCTTACCGTCCGGTTACTGTTGCCTCTTTTGCCATCGAAATACAAATTTTTGGCGAGAAACCTGAAATCAGTCACTTCCTCAATGTGCTGTTGTATGCGCTTACAGTTGTGCTGCTTTTCCGGTTGCTGCGTCGCTGGTTCAGCACCCAGGGCGATTGGTTTTCGTTCTTCATTGCCCTGCTTTTTTTAGTACATCCGCTGCACACCGAAACCGTTGATAATATCAAGTGCCGCGACGAGCTTCTTGCTATTCTTTTTGGCGTGAGCAGTATGTATTTTTTATGGCGTTTTCACGAAAGCAAAAAGTGGTTTTTTATGGTTTTGTTTCCGCTCTGTTTTTTTGCGGGCATGCTTGCAAAAGCAACCATAATGCCGTTTTATCTGCTTATTCCAATGACATTGTGGTTTTTCACGGATGCTAAAATTATACGTATTGCATTGTATGTGAGTCCGCTGCTGCTGGCTGCGGTGTTTGTACTGCTGATAAAAAATGGCGTTCTGCCCGAATCGGTTCGCGAATTTCAATCGTTTGAAAACCCGATTACAGCCGAAACAAGTTTCGTCACAAAATCGGCAACAGCCGCGCATGTGCTGGGGCGCTATCTCTGGCTGCACATATTTCCGCATCCGCTTGTCTATTACTACGGACAAAACTATGTATCGCTGGTTTCGTGGTCTGACCCGTTTGCCATTGCCGGGCTGCTCACGCATATTGCTTTGCTCGTAGTTGCACTGAAAGGTTTGCGTACACGCAGCATTCTCAGTTTCGGTATTCTGTTTTATCTGGTCAACATCTTTTTTTATTCGAATCTGATAACACCTGCTCCGGGACTCATGGCCGAACGCTTTACCTATGCCGCCGGCCTTGGATTTTGCATTGCGGTTGTTTGGGGTATTTTCAAACTCACCAAACAGGCGCCTGAAACGTTTCGCTGGGGAGCAGCCGATTCATCGCGAACACGGCTTGTTGTACTTGGTATTGCCGCCATTTTTTCGCTTCGTTCTGTTGTGCGAAACGAAGACTGGCAAGACAAGCACACGCTTTACACCAACGATATGGAATACCTCGACGAGTCGGCAAAAGCCAATATGCTGCTGGGCTCTCTGCTTTCGGCAGACGGGGCACGAATGAATTATGAGGGGAACATGCTTATTGAACGCGGCAAAGGATCAAATAACCTTAATCTGATTAACACCGGAAAAATTAAACGCGATTCAGCTCAGTTACTGTTCCGGCAGTCGCGCGATTACTACACGCGGGCTACTGAAATTGCGCCCCAATACTACACTGCGTGGAGTAATCTGGGTACAACCTTTTTCTTTGCCGGCGACTTTAAAAACGCGAAACCTTGTCTGCTGAGGTCAATAAAAATTAAGCCCGATTATACGGAAGGTTTGTACAATCTCGGTGTTACCTGCGACAGTTTACGTCAGCCCGACTCGGCGATGATTTATTTGCGCCGGTGTATTGCAACAGACTCGGCTTATGCCGCT
>CALRTD020000445.1:0-4094 GCA_943371015.1 Synechococcus sp. UW140
TACAAAAACAGACGGGCCGTATTTGCAGTCGGTTACAACACCTTCGAGTTTGAATACCAGCGGGGGCATGTAAAACGACCAGATATCATCTGAACCTTTGGTGCCTTCGCGGTTAGAAGTAAGGAAACCACGCTCTTTTTTACCGTCAAACACGATACCGAAATCATCGCCGGGCGAGTTCATCGGGTATTTCAGGTTTTCTACATTGCCCCATTTCCAAACATCACCAGACTGCTTTGCAGCTTTGAAAATATCAAGACCGCCCATACCGAGATGTCCGTCTGATGAGAAGTAAAGATCACCACTCTCGTGCAGGAAGGGGAAACCTTCGCGGCCAGCTGTGTTTACTGCAGCACCGAGGTTGGTAGGCTTGCCCCATTTCTTAGCTTTTTTGTCGTAAACAGACATCCAAAGGTCAGACTTGAGACCACCTGTAGAACCCTTAAGGTCTGATGAGAACACCATAACCTGATCATCAGCACTGATGGTGGGGTGACGGAAGTTTGTGCTGTCGAGAACAGCAGCATCAAGACCAAAATCAACGAGTTCGGGTTCACCCCATGCGTTGCCTTTTTTAGCTGCAACGTAGATTTTGCAGGTCAGCAGTGATTTTTTGGCCTGATCGCAACGGGTGAAATAAATTTTGTCGGCTTTCTTGTTTACGCAGCTTGCACCTTCATTACCAAGGCCACTGTTTACATCGCCTTGAACAACAGAGGGTGAGCTCCATTTGCCGTTTTTGTCAACCTTAGTTTCAAACAGGTCAGAGTACATAGTACCTGAAATCGGGTCAACTTTGTTACCAGTTTGACCTTCACGCTGTGAGGTGAAAATAAGGGTGGTGTGCTTTTTATCGCCGTAGGTGGGAGAAAAGTCGTAGTCTTTAGAGTTGATCTGAGCTACGTTTTCAACAACCCAACGGGTCGGAGCATCTTTCCATTTCTGAGAAAGTTCACTCGACTTGATGCCGTTTTCTCCTGCGGGATCTGAAGGCACCATTTTCTGGTACTCCTGAAAAGCAGTAACGGCTTCTTCGTATTTCTGATTGATTTTCTTGGCTTCAGCAACCCAGAGATACATTTTATCATCTGTGTGCTTGGCTTTAATGGCCTTGTTGTACCAACTTTCGGCCTGCTTCCAGTCGTTGATTTTACGATAGCATTCGGCTACCTGGAAGGTGATACGGGCTTTCTCCTGCTTGTTCTTAATCTTGGACATGCCCTTCTTGTACAGATCAATTGCGCTGTAATACTGTTGCGCCTGATAAGCACGATCTGCATCGCGGATAAAATTTTTCTGTGCATGTACCGTTCCGGTAAAAGCAAACAGAAAAACAAGAATCGCAGAGAGTACCTTAACGAGTTTCATAGGGTGCTGCGTTAGTGTTTCTTTGGGTTTGACGTGGCTGCTAAGATATACAAATCCTCCATATATCGAAATCAATAGCATTTTTTTTACTGATATCCGACCGGAGTTTGTCAACATCCGATCCTATAACGTTACCATAGGCAGAAGATACACAACCGGCTTAACCTGAATTTTAATTAATTGTATATCAGATCATTTAGTTAAATATGCCCCGCCGCTTGCTCAGGCTGCAATGCGGCGGGGCGGGGCAAAAACGGGGTTTTCAATTGCCCGGCTGGTAGCTGTTTTTTTTAATCGTCGGATTCGTTTTCGGCAGGATCAACGAGTACGCTGTCGTCAAAAAATCCCTTTTTCACTTCAATCTGCTGGGTCTGATTGCCCGATAAATTGAAATCATTGCTGAGCACACGAAAAACGGTTCGGCGGTTTAACTGATGCAATGCTTCCTGCTCTTCCTTCGTTTTCTGGCTGCTGATGTATTTTTCCCCCAGTATATAACCGTTCGGAAGTTTCAGCGGCCTGAGTTCACCATATCCTTTTGCCGAAAGGCGGCGCGGGTCTATACCTTTTTCATTCACCAAATAATCAACACAGGCTTGCGCACGGCGGTTCGATAATTCGAGGTTGCTTTGCTCCGTTCCGCGGTTATCCGTGTGTGCTGCAATCTCAATAACGAGATGCGGATTCTCAGTAAGCAAACGGTAGAGATAATCGAGCGAATCTTTTGACGAAGGCTCCAACTCAGCACTGCCTAATTTGTAAAGCACGGCCGGGAATGCAATCTCATCTTTAGAAGGGGCAATGAGACAACATTTTGTACTCACCGTGCAAAGCGAATCGGCAGCAAACGAAACAACCGGGCGCTGTGCAGCAGGCAAACTGAAATAACTAACACGTTGTCCGCCGCAACTTGCCTGAGCGCCATCGGCCGCAATGACATAGCTGATACCGCTGCGCGCAGCAAAACCAAAACTTCCGTCGGAGGCGGTGCTCAGCGCAAAGGCCGTTCCTGATGATGGAGTTACCGTAATCACTGCGCCGCTCAGCGGGAGGTTGGTATTACAATCGGTAACCATTCCCTGTGCCTGTTTTGTGCAGCTTTCAAACGACCAGATATCATCTTTGCCTTTGCCGCCATCGCGGTTGGAAGAAAAGAATCCGCTTGTTTTGAGCCCGTCAAACAAAATTCCGAAATCATCCTGCGGCGAGTTAAACGGCAAACGCATATTCTGCGGCTCGCCCCAGGCCCATTGGTTTCCGGGCTGTTTTGCCGCACGGAATAAATCGAGACCGCCAAGGCCGGGCAATCCATCGCTCGAAAAATAAAGTGAGCCGTCATCGTGTATGTATGGGAAACACTCGCGCCCGGTGGTATTGAGGTTTCCAGCCAAATGCTCGGGCGTGCCCCAGGTCTTGCTGCGCGCATCCCAATGCGAAATCCAGAGATCAGAACCTGCACCGCCAACATTGCCGGGCATGTCTGAAACAAAAACCATAACCTGCCCGTCGGCACTGATTGCGGGATGGCGAAAATTGTAGTTGTCGAGAATTTCGGCATCCAGCCCGAAATCAACCATTGCGGGAGTTCCCCAACCACTGCCTTTTTTATCGGCAAAATAAATATGGCAGGTTTGGTACTTGCGGCGGATACGCTCTGAGCGTGTAAAATACATTCGGTTGCCGCGGTTGATAATGCAGGATGAACCTTCGTTGGCAACCGGACGGTTTACTTCTCCGTTTACGCCAGCGGGCGCGCTCCACAAGCCATTGCGGCCAAGATGTGCTTCAAAAACATCACTGTACCTTGCGCCGGAAATCGGATCAACAGGTGGTTTACCAACATTGTTGAACTGTAAAATGCGCTGCGATGTAAAAACAATTCCGCTGTGCTTCCGGTCGAGCCACGACGGCGAAAACTCACTCTCTTTTGTGTTGAGTGATTTTACATTGTTTACCGTCCACCAATCTCGGTTTTCCGAAATCCATTGCTGCGAAAGCGTTGCAGCTGCAATGCCGCGTGCACCGGCAGGATCAGACGGAACTTTTGCCTGATAATCAGCATAGCGTTGAGCAGCTTCGGCGTATTTACCAGCAGTCATCAGCATATCAGCTTCCAGCAATAAAGCTTTATCATCAGGATACCCGGCTTTTACAGCACGGCCATAATCTTTGGCAGCATCTTCAAAATTGCAGAGATGCCGGTTGCATTCGGCCATCCTGAAATAGATAAGTGCTTTTTCAGACTTAGCTGCTTTAACTTTTGCATTATTATAATAAGTGTAAGCAGCCGAATACTGCTTCATTTCATACAAGTGATGCGCCTGACGCAATTGGGCATAGCCGGTTAAGCTGCATGCCAGCAGCATGCAAAGAAATATGCGTTTCATGTGTAATGAGTATGGGTGAAACCTTGAGCAGCGTGGTGTCTGAACGCTCTGCTGTGAATTATACCAACGGGCCCGGTCGGTTAATTTATCATAATAACGCAGCGATAAAAATTAGTTACACATCAAAACAAAAAAAAGATTGTTCCCGCATTTTTAGCAGGAACAATCTTTTTAAACTTCAACTATTTACCGATGACTACTTTGTAAAAAGCAGTTCTCTGTATTTTGGTAACGGCCAGGCTTCGTCAGCCACAAGCATTTCGAGCTTATCAGCACGGTCGCGGATTGTTTCGAAATAAGGCTTCACTTTGTTGCAGTAGGCTTCAGCCTTCTTTTTCC
>CALRTD020000446.1:0-4090 GCA_943371015.1 Synechococcus sp. UW140
CAAAATTGTCTTTAAGTTGCCGTTGAATGGATCAAGTTACTTAGAGAAAATCCGAACTCTAACACCAGACTTTGAATTCTTCTTAAAGCAGTACAAATTACTTATAGACGAAAAGAGCATAGACCTTGAACTCATTCAAATCAGTTCTACCCCAATTAGAATTAGTGAGATATTCAGCAACAAAACCAAAAAATATCTCTACTCTGATGACAACTTGTTACTTCAATTAAAGTATCTGTTCTTTTCTGACCAAAGCAATTTATACTATGTGAAACACTTTGAGAATAAATATCATTGCCTGTTTGACTTACTGACAAATGAGAATGTGAAACTTGAGTATTTTGGAAACTACCAAAAGGACACAATTCAAAATCTAATAAACGATGGGTATCTAAAGCTAAGTAATGATGAGTATGTGACTTTGAACAAAGAAATTCTGATTTACTTAATCGGGGAGTTACATCATAAAGAAGTTATTAGTTATTGGAATTATCCTGTGCAATGCAGACTTGTAATGGACGAGTTAATTGAAAAGAAACTGGTGATTGCAGAAAACACTTTGCTTTCACGACAGGAAAGAAACTACTTCAATTTCTATCTCAACAAAAAAGAGTTTACCAATGGCTATGACTTGCGGAATAAATATTTACACGGGACAAATGCGTTCTCAGAAAAGGAACACGAATTTGACTACCATAGACTTTTGAAATTAATCATTTTAACCCTCTTAAAAATAGACGATGACCTTCATACAGAGAAGTAAACCAGCCGCCAACACACGTTTGGCGCAATGGGGACTGACGTGGTTCATTGAAAGTTTGTGCTTCTATTGTAAATTCGTGCTGGCAGACAAATTAGTTTTCCCAAATCCCCCACTACGCCAAGCCCGAAACCGTTAGCAGCAACTCGTGACGACCTTGCTACATACAAACTGACATCAAATAACAAACAGATAAATACAAATTATGATACAACAGAAACTCAAACTTTCATCAGAACTCAACCAGACTTTAAAAAACTGTGATGAAATTTGGGTTGCAGTAGCTTTAATTTCCGACAGCGGTTTCAAATTCATTCAAGACAACATAAGTCAGACTGCAAAACAAAATTATTTGGTGGGCATTGGACTACCGACTTCACCAAAAGTTTTATCTCAGCTAAAAGACAAAGAAGGCAACGGACTTTTCCAAAGCAAAATTTATCATAAAGCGAATATGCTTTTTCATCCAAAAGTTTATTTGATAAGGACGGGCAATAAACTAACAGCATATGTTGGTTCAGGTAACTGCACAGACGGTGGGTTTGACAAAAATTTAGAGTTAAGCGTAAAGACAGACGAACAAGTTTTCTGTGAGAGTTTACTTACATGGTACAACAGTCTTTTCAAATTTGGTATTGTAATTACCGACGAGTTTTTGCAATCATACTCACTCCTTTTTGAAAGACGGACGGAACGAATGGAGCAGGACAAAAACGAATTGAAAATTCTTTTTCCTGACAACAATTCAATAGTCAATCTTGACAATATTGATTTCATAAACCAGTTTTTTAAGAAAGAACACTTTGCAGCTTTTGAAGGAACAAAGCCTTGGCTGATGACTGATGCAGTAAATCAAGAACGCATCAATGTAAAAAATAAACTTTTCAAACTTCACGACAAACTCTATCCAAAAATTCAAGCTCAAAAGTGGGACCTGCACAAACACTATGTTTTTGACGACACCGTTTCTTCAGCAGTTCATGGACAATATACAAGTTCAGAACTTGGTGGTATTTGGCTTCACTATGGTAGAGACAAAGACGACATCAAAGTATTTGGTGAGAAAGAAACACCGCTTGATTTTATGCGGCTTCAAGTAATTATTCATAAAGACAACATTGGCGTTTGGAACCGTATTGGTAAGGATTTAGGGAGCAAAATTGACAGAGATTACTTCAAGAGTAAAATGAGTAGCGACAATAACTATAAACAAAATTTTTTCTCAATAATAAGCAACCTTCCTGACGACTATTATATTCGACTAAACAACCAACTCAAATATGTTAGAGAGTTTACTACCGAGCAACAACTTACAGACTTTGTTTTGCAAGACGACATAAGATTTTATTTCATTATAGGCATTGAGTTTTTACCCGGCGACATAAGACTTTCAGAAAGTAATATCATAAACACAATTATTGAGAACTTTGGACACCTTTATCCAACATATGACATAATGAAATACAAATTGAAACTATGAGTAAAAGCGGAATGACAGCACAACAAACGGACAATCGGGCAGCAGGTAACAGGCGTTTGGCTCAATGGCGGGTGATGTGGTTAATTGAACATTCTACTTCGCATCAACTTTTGTGGTGTATTGACAGTTTTGTGCTCCGAAACCCGCCCGAACGCCAAGCCCGAAACCGTTAGCGGCATTTCATTCGCATCACATCGACCTGTATCAAATAAAGTCAACCGCACGATATAATGATTACCCGCGAAGCACCGAACTACAGCCGCTAAAGCGGAATGTTCAATTTTGAATGCTGAATGTATAATGTGAAAGGCTTTCTCTGGTTGAGAAAGCCTTTACATTTTCACGGATTTGTTTGCTTATCGAAGTGTTTAGCGATTGCCAACTAGCACTTTGCTGATATTCCCTTTTTCTTTTGTGAGAAGATAAAGCAGATAGGGTGCAAAAAATAAAATCCCCAATATCATCGCTACTAATCCTGTTACTATTGATTTTATTGAAAACTGCTCACGCCACATGATCCAGAGTGCTGAAAGCAGGAGGTAACAGCTAAAATCGACATTGAACTGTCCGCTCCAGCTAATTGCGCCAATGTTGGAAAGCATTACGCTGAAAAGATCAACTCCATAGTTTTGAATTGTGAAAATGGTGTAGATCAAAATTACTGCTGTTTGAAGGATGAGCAGTGCTTTTAAAAGGTTAAGCTTATGCATAGAATATCTATTGAGTAGTTTATTAGAAGCTTATCAGTTTTGTTGTGCCGGTTTCCAAAGTGGCCCTACAGCCAGCAGCAGCACAATGATATTGAACACAACATTGGAACTATTGCCGGATGCAATTGACCCGGAACTATCTAAAAGAAACCAGGCGAGAAGCCCGGCCAGCACCGATTTCCGGACACCTTCGGGGTTTGAATCATAAACCCATTTCTGCAAAAACCAGATGCATACGCCCCATCCAAACAAAAAACCTCCGGTAAGTGCCGATAAAAAACGTGTTGTAGGCGCTTCGTAGTTTTGCAAACCATCGACTGGCCAACTGAGTAAATCAAGCGACCATCTTGCTAATTCTGAAGTAGAAAACATAGTGCCCAGAAAGAAGATCGGACCAAATGAGCCTACTACAAATGCGGTGAATTTTAAGTATGCTTTGTGGTTGTTCATGCATATACGTTTGTCTGTTTACAGCGCAAAAGTAGATGCAGACGAAAAGCTATTTTAGACGCTACCGTCCAATTCTCTGCGCTCGAAATTCTGCGCAATACGCTTCAGGTTACTGAAGTAGTGCGACAGCCATTCCTGATTGAGATTGACTTCATTGATCTGAAGGAAAAAATTTTCAAGTGCAAGTTCAAACAAGCTTTCAAATTGTTTTTGTGCCAGATTCAGGTTCAGGTCTTTTGCCCAGATCATCACAAATTCATTGCCAATAATTTGATTTGATTGTTGAAGAGTTTCTCTGAATAACCTGTTTTGCTGATTGAAGCGCAGTTGCCGGTTAAACAGTAAATCGGTTTTGTGTTCAACAAGAATGTGTATCAGATCGGGGTCAATGCGGCTTACGTTTCTTTCTTTTTCTGCCAGTAGCTTAGATTGGTCGAGATGCAATTGCAGTACTAATTCCAGATAAACTTCAAGGTCTGCGAAATGATGGTAAAATGAAGATTTGCTGATGCCTACTTTTCGGGCAAGTGTTTCTACTTTTAGTCCGCTTTCGCCTTTCAGCGCAAAGATTTCGTAGCCTGTTTTAATCCAGATTTCCTTGGTTGCTGTCATGGTATAGCTTACAGCCGATTTATGGGTTGTTGAATTGGCAAACGGCTGAGTGAGGCAGGATGCGGCCAAATTTAGCAT
>CALRTD020000447.1:0-4073 GCA_943371015.1 Synechococcus sp. UW140
CTTATCGCTTCCTGCGATGAAGCTGCTACAGCCACACTCAGCGGAGAAGCACTGCTGCTCAGCGCAGGTGTACTGGTCCCCCAAAGCACATTATCAATGCTTCCGCTGCAAAATGTATTGTTTACTGTATTTCCGGAAGGATTGCTGAAGCTCCAGCCAAACAAATTATCACTGCCAGTAATGCCGCTTGCCAGCGGATCGTTTTGCGAATCGCTGTACCAGCCGGAAACCTGATACGAAAGTGTATCGCCGGTTGTATATGTTATGTCATACAGTAAATCCTGAAAACCAAAAACAGTTGAACAATTTGGATAGTATGCTGCAAAGCTTGCTTCGCCGTAACCCACTGCTGTAAGATTCGGAAAACGTTCGGCCATGGTATTTTCGTTCCAGCTGCTGGCATCAAACGTTTGACCGATGTAGCGGTAACAAGGATTTATACCATCGGGTTCAGCAGGCACAGTGGGCTGATGAATGCCTGCAGCGGCAACAGAAGCAGTATTGAGCCGGTCGCTTTCAACAACCCAGCTTTTGGTGCTTACACTTTCATAAGCAGTTCCGGGATTAGTAACGTGAATACGGGTCACTAACCAGCGGTTAGGCACACACGGATAAACGAGTGATCCGTCGGGCTGCTGCTGTCCGCGGGTTAAACCGGCCGGCAGTTGCCAATGTAAGTGAATGCCTGCGGGCAAACCAAGTTCTGTTCCGAACGGATTACCGCGCTGATTTACTTGTGCATTAATATACGGACCGCGATTATTTTGCACACCGTTTATGACATACGGAAGCTGCGAAAAATCGGCCATCGGTGCAAGCACAAATGCATTGCTCGTCGCATCCTGCGGGCTTATACTTAATGCCTGTACTTGTACAGGAACGACTAAACTTAATCCTTCATTCATTCTGCTGCAACTATTACTGAATTACAAAACTTGCCTGATCGGTAATTTGAATCATGGACAAACCAAACTGTGCCGAGGTGAATTGTCCGGGAGTTGTACCGGGTGCCCAACAATTACTGGAGAGTGCAGTGACAAGCGCTTCAATGTTTAGAACGCGGCGGTCGGTTTGTCCGTTCCTGAACCCTACAGACACAGAGCCGTTAGACAGCTGTCCGGTTTCAACCCCACCTCCGCTGTTTACATAGCGGAAGCGTTTGATGTAGCTGCTGTCGTCGTTTTCGCCCGGCGAGGGGTCAAATGCAAAGTGCAGTGTTTCGGCAGGCTGCCGTAGTCGCAATGCTTTAAGTGAACCGGCAAACAAGCCAAACAAAAGCGATGGCGACAAACGTTCCAGGCGCAGCAGTTGCAGCGGATTTTCATATTGCCAGTAAACACCCGAATCATAAGCTGTGGAAAACCCGGTTACTTCAAGTCCCGGCCATCCGCTCACGGCATCCGAACGCAGAAAGAAACCGGTAATTTCACCCGGCTCCAATGTTTCTGCATTTAGTCCGAGTATGGCAGCGCGCACTGCGGGTAAATTATTTTGTACCGCTTCGCGAATCTGCGGAAGCATGGCTTCTGAAAGCATTCCGGTTGCCGCAGTTGTTCCCAAACTGTATGCCCCGTCGATAAGAGCTTCAATCCAGTTCTGATCCAGTTTGAAAAAACGGACAGACTCATTGGGCAGCATGCGGATATCGGGAACCAGATAATTGAACGGCAACCCATACAGCAAATGCAAACGACTGAGCCAGCTTACAATTTGCTGTGTATCGGCTTGTGCAAGCGTTTCACCGTCGAGCTGAACGCCTGCTGCGGCAGCACTTAACTGTTCACGTGTGAATGTTGTTGAAAATGTTGTGCCCATTGTGTTAGCTGTTTGCCGGGTTTTGCATGTTTGCAACCGCAGGTGATACAAAATTTTTCAGGGCTGCATCCATACGCGCCTGTTTGGGAGATACTGCGGCTTTGAGTTGCGGTTCACCTACTCCAACCTGTGCATTTATGATTTGCTCTTCGAGGGCATTAACAGCAGCTCGTGTTTGTGAGGCTTTCCAGCGCACCAATGTTTGCGCATACGCATTATCATGCAGCGCCATCAGTTTGCCCAACTGCCAGGCGCTGGCATAGCTTACATCATACATTCCCGTTTGCGGATCATACCGCATGAGCGAATCGGCATTTGAATAAGGCGGCGATAAAAACTGCGGCGTGCCAACAGGCAGCAAGGGCCCGCGGTACCATGATACGGTGCGGTCACCATTGCGCAATTGATGATTAAGTGCAGTATAGCCTAAACCAAATGCCTGCAACACATTTTGCTTGGCGGTTTGATCGCCGTCCTGATTAAAGTTAAACGGCATCTGCAACGCTGCAGGTTCCATATTTACATTCGTCAGCAAAGCGGCAAGCGTCTCCTGATCCTGTGCGGTACGGAAGCTCCACGAATACAAACTAACCAACCTTACAGTCGAGATACCAGCAGGGAACTGGGTAATTACAAGTCCATTATGATCCGGTAAATACGGGCCGTAACCTTCGAGCGAAACCAGATGCATGGTACTTAACTTACCGCTTTGCGGAAGCCGGTTGCACACCACCACCGAAAGCGTATCGTTGGGCGACACTTCATTATCATCCGGCTTGCTGGTTACATCAACACCGCGCACATGCGCCAGCCATTCTATTTCAGTGTATGCCGGAACAGTTGCAAGAAACAAATTCATCGGTACATCAATTACACTTACCGGCATCGCATCTTCTTCCTGAGCTTCTGCTGTTCGCGTCGGGAAAAAGATGTTGTTGTTGATACGTAAATCGCCGAGACTAACCTGTTGTGCAGGACCAATTCCTTCCGATTCATCAAACAACAGCAAAGCCAGCCACGGCAACGCATTGTTGGTTGCCGGTGTGTATCCGGTAACACCGGCAGAACGCTGCCACGGAAGCGACGCTGCATTAAGCACGATATGCGGCAATACAGATGAATATTGCCCCGAACTGCCCAACGGAGGAAATACACTGTTCACATCTTTATCATCAAGCGAATACCGTTTTCCGGCAACATAGAACGATTGCTGCGCAGTATAAACAGCTTCATCAATACCGTTCAGGGTTACCGTTTGTGTGGTATTCACTGTATAGTTTCCGCTTTCCAGTGCAGGTTGCTGGTAAGGCGAAAATGTTATCGAGGGCGTATCGTTAGTTTCGGGCATTGCAATTGTAGTTAAGCGGTTTCGCCGGTGTAGCGGATTTGCGGTGCATTGTACACTAATTCGGGCAGTTGCCGGGCGTAGCGGTTGAGCTGTATTTCATCGCCGTTGTAAGTGGTTAATCCTTGTATATTCAGCACATCCAGCATAGCCGAGCGTGCTGCTGTTATTGTAGTGCTGGTTATGGTATTTTGCACCACACTCATGGCATTGTACTGATCAAACGAATCGCTGTCGGCACCAAGCGATGTTGACCAATTGCCCACGAGTGGTTCAGGAGTTGAACTGAACAGCAGCACATCAAGCGGTACAGTTACAATTTCATCAAAAAACTGCCCGTCTGATAAATGCACCCAACAACGCAAGCCCGTCATTTGATTCATGAGTAATGCCGGCGCAGTCATGCTGTTGGTTGTATTCTGCCATAAGCCGGCAGGCACATTATCATGAATAGTTTCCACACCCCACAGGTTTGTACTTGCGCCACCGCTGAAAATAATTTCAACCTGCGCACTCGAAGTCATACCGCCGGCACCAATATTCATAGGTCCTACACCTAACACATTGTCAAAATTCTCAATGCTTGGTGTTGAGCCTTCGGTTGAACAGGTGTATGTGGAAATCGGAATTGCAAAATTGATGAGTATAGATGTATGGCCGGGATCAATTTTCCAGACAGTACTGCCTGCCGGCAAACCGGCTCCATAAGCGCCAAGCGTTTCGGCAGGAGCAGTTCCCAGCAACCCGTTTTCAGACGAATAAGTAATTAAGCTGCGTGTCACTCCACCGCCGCTGTTTTGATCGAGGCTGAGTACATTGCTGTTTTCCTGCACCGGTTCGGGCGGCAGAAACGAATTTCTGAATTCATTCCACGAAATAGCCGAAGGCTGCTGCACACGTGCCGCACCGAAGT
>CALRTD020000448.1:0-4071 GCA_943371015.1 Synechococcus sp. UW140
TAGTTACTGGTTAGCTGGATGGTTTGTGTTTCGGAAGTAACCGGATTGGGAGAAACGGAAAGTTTAACATCATCGGATAATTGCTGCGGCTGATCAGCTGAACGTGCATTGCTGGCTCCTGCAATTGATGGTGTTGAGCAATAAGGAAAATCGGCAATAGGTCCGAGAGCAACTTCGGTAAGGGGGAAGTCGATCATAGTTCCGGTTATGTTTATTGCATCAGGCCAGTGTGAAGTTCTCCACGCTACACTGTTGCCCGGATTTATAGTTTCGTTGCAAGCATTTGAACCGTCGAAATAAGCCTTTACCATGTATAAATCGCCGGGAATGCCGCTGAGGAAACCACTTCCATCAGTTCCGTAAATTCCTAATCCGTCGGATGCCGTGTTTTCAACCAGTCCGGCACTAACTCCAAACTGGAATCCCGGGTTGTTGTAGTTAAACTCCTGAAGTGCGTTTCCGGCATCATCAAATTTAAATACAAGTATATCCTGATCGCCCGACATATAGCCTTGCAAAGCCGTTCCTGTTGTGTAGTACTCGTAATTTCCGGAGGTGTTGAAACGCTCAATGATATTGGTGTGGCTGGCATCTCCATTACCAAATCGTACATAATTTGACCACAGCACATTACCGTCAATATCAATTTTGAGTATCCAGGGTTGAGCCTGAGATTGTGTAAAATCAAAATCAGAATTTCCGGCAATTACGTAACCCTGACTTCCACCTGAGAATGATGATCCGGTTGTAATTCCGTTGAATACATCAATACCGCCATTGTTGTAGTAAATTACATCACCGCTTACACCACTGAAAAGTGTAGAGGGAATTGTATTTCCTGTTTGCGGATCAACACGGAAGTAAAATCCGTTTTGTGTGTTTAGTCCTGCCCAGTACGTGCCAATAATAGCAAGTTCATTGGCGTATGGTGAGCACATAATTTCTTCAGGTGTATTATTATCTGGCGCGCTCGGTATAAGGTCATATACTTGCGACCAAACTGTTCCATTATTCTGCCAGTTGTAACAAATGATAAAGGTTTGCACGTTGCTGCTGTTGGGCGAATTAACGTAGCCGGTAATAAACATTTCGGCTTGATTAAAAGTAGATATGCAAGCCGAGGTTGCATAAGCGTTCTGAAAAGATGGTTCGTTAAACCCTATTTGAGAAAAGAATGTTCCGTTTGGAGAAGATGCGCCAACTAGAATCTCATTCATGTTGCCCGGAGAAAAACGTATTGTATTGCATACTACAATTATTCGTGATGAGGGTGTGTGCAATACTTCAACCGGATCAATGCCGAGCTGAACGCTGCCATTAAAAAAGCGATGTCCGTTGTTGAAATTTACCGGCATACTGAACCCGCCGTTGTCATCAGTACGCGTAAATGTGAGATCCTGACCGGCAAAGGCATCTGTATGTCCGACCAGCAAATGTCCGTCGCCTCCATTTATCGTTGGAGTACCGTCGCGCAGAACATCACATCCCGGTCCCGGCCCGCCATACGCGCGCTGATAATACTGAGCCTGCAAGTTAACGCTCATGGCAAGCAGTGCTGTGAGTAAAACTGTAGTTTTCATGGTTACAAGTTTTGATTTCCTGTTAAGTTCAGGCGATCACTACTGGTAAACAATGAGTACTGCGTAATTTGCTGAATATTGGGAATAGAAGGCTGTTTTTCTGAGTAATTCACAGCCCTGAGAGCGCTTTATTGTCCGGCAAAGTCAAACCAATCGCGTTTGCGGGTTAGTTTGAGGTCGTTCAGTGCCGATGCTTTGACCTGAATGGTGATGCTGTAGCTCTGCAAAAAGCCAAACGGAATCCAGTTGAACTGCATTTCCCAGCAATGTAAATCGCGATAAAGATTGAAGGAGGTGAAACCAAATTTCTTACGTTCCAGATCGTAACTGGAATCGAAGCCAACTTTCCATTTGGGGGTTACATTCACATCGCCTGAAAAGCGGATAGCTTGTGTAACGTTTTCGGTGAGTGCAATTTTACTCCAGCTCAGGTTATAGTTAATATTAAGCGACCACGGAATGCTGAAATCTACAAACTGATTGGGGTTTGCATTGATGTAATCCAGTTCATCTTGCGTAGCCAGTGGGCTTTGGCGCTGGCGGTTTCCTGTTGTTTGCGAGGTAAGTCCGCCTTGCCGCAAACTTGTACCAATGGCAAAGTTGGCATTGGTAAGACGAGCCAAACGTTTACCGGTTCTCCATTCAAAACGATTGATGCGAACACCGTTTTCGTTAATGCGATACGGATCGGCTGCGAAGCTGGTGTTTACATCTACAATGCGGAAGAGTTTGGTTCGGAAATTTATATTCAGCAGCGACCAGTTGAATTTATCAGCCATGAAATTGTAGTTGGCTGAGAAGTTGAACGCATCAATGAGCATTTGTCGTGCTGCAGCTGCGGTGGTGGATGTTGTATCGTTTTTTGGGCGGAGTTTACCCTCAAGGTTGTTTTGAAGATTAAAGC
This sequence comes from Synechococcus sp. UW140, assembly GCA_943371015.1. Lineage (GTDB taxonomy): Bacteria > Bacteroidota > Bacteroidia > Palsa-965 > Palsa-965. The sequence continues at coordinate 2,485 of CALRTD020000448.1, forward strand.
CTATTGCTCCGATTTTACCCGATGGCGAACTGCCGTAAATTCCGCCATCAAAAATGGAATATTGAATTGTGCCTCCGTTGGCATCCGATTGCACATCGCGCCAGAAACCGTATTTCGCATCGGTGAAATCGGGCATATACGTGAAACTGATATTGGGGGTAACGGTATGGCGGATTACACTGAATTTACCGCGCCGTTTGTTGTATGTTCCGAAAAAACGTGTGCCTAATGTAGCCGATGCATTCCAGTCGAAATTGGCACGCACTCCGTTCAGTGTATCGGTTTCAATAGTTTCGGTAGTGGCGTTCCAAACCTTGCGGATGGTGCGGTATTGAGTCACTGAATTGATATTGACTAATGGCGTCAGTGTAAAATATTTTAAGATGTTGAAAGTTGTACTCACCGGTAAGGTTTGCCGAACACCGTTTCTGAATTTCGGGCCAAGATTATTCAGGTTACTGATCCCCAATTCACGCTCCTGCACGCTGAGCAGGTTTTGCATATCGGCAGTGTAAGAGAAGCCAATTTTATCGTACCATTTTGAGCCAATCCGGGTTTTGCTTTTGAACGGATAGATGCGTGCAGATGTTAAGGCTACTTGTGGCAATGTAAGATCTACAATGCCCGACTGTGTGTTTTGCGAATGCCTGAGGTTGGCGGCAAGTGTAAGCTGTTTCCAGCTTTTCGACCATGAAACGTTCGACTGGAATGTGTTGGCCAGATAGTTATTGGCAACTGTTGAGTTGTTACGGTTGTAGGTGCTGGTTCCGGCATTTACCGAGGCATTGAACCGAACACTCGGATTAGCTTTAGCATCCTGGCGATGATTCCAGGTAATAAAAAAGTCTTTGAAAATTTGGCTTGTAGTAAGTTCGCGGTCGCCCAAAATGCGGCGTGAGTAGCGGATACTCACATCGCCTGAGTACTTGTAGCGAACGCCGTAATTAGAAATTGCTTTTGTGGCCCAGCTTCCGCGCGAAAAAATATCGCCGCGCAGTGCGAGGTCAAATTTATCGCCGGCGCCCCAGTAGTAACCGCCATCGCGGAGAAAGAACCCGAACTCTGGTGATTCGCCATAAGTAGGAATCAAAATACCGGAGGTGCGCTCTTTCTTATTGGGGAAAAAACCAAACGGCACTGCCAGCGGCGTGGGTACATCGCCAATTTCGAGATAGGCGGGACCGGTAACAATTTTATCGTTCTGAATGATTTTTAGTTTTTTTGCGCGAATAGAAAAGTGCGGATGCTCAAGATCACAGGTCGTATATTGACCATTGTAAATAAAGAATACGGTTGAATCTTTTTTTACGGCTTCGCCGATAATGTGGTTTTCACCGTCGATCGTGGTGGCTTCCGAAATTTTACCTTTTCCGCTTAAATAGTTATACCTGATCTGATCGGCGTAATAAGTTTGTCCGCCTTCGGCAAATTCAACTTTCTCGACAATATTGCTTAAGCTGTCTTTTTTGCCGATGGCGAGAATAATATTGTTTTTAAAGTCGATCTCAATGTAATCAGCACGAACGGTGGTTGACTGATACACAACAGTGGCGCTGTCCCAGAGGTAAATAATTTGCCGGTCGAGGT
>CALRTD020000449.1:0-4063 GCA_943371015.1 Synechococcus sp. UW140
ATCATTATTTATATTGTTGGCAATCCAGTTTGTTGGGAGGAATGTTGCTCCTTCAAAACCTTCCACAAGCGGTGGACTCTGTGAACCAAGTACTGTAATGGTTTGTGTATAAGTTGAGCTTCCGTTTGTGTTTGTTGCAATTAAAGTAACGGTGTATGTGCCGGGAGCACTCCAGGTTACGTTGGCCGGATTCTGTGCAGTTGATGTTGCCGGTGTTCCGCTTGGGAATGTCCAGCTCCAGCTTGTAGGTGCAAATGCACTCTGATCGGTGAAATTAATGCCGGTACCCGGACAAACACTTGTTGCACTTTGTGCAAAGAGTGCAATCGGAGGTAATGTTCCGGGATTGTAAATATCAACTTCCCAAACACCACGGCCATAAGTAGCTGCACGAACTTTTCCGGTGGCCTGATAAATTTCAAGATCAAAAACAGGAACGTTTGCAATACCGGTAAAATAAGGCTGCCAGCTTGTAAATGTGTTGTCGATGTAATAAACACCAACATCCATACCTACATAATAAGCTCCGTTAGTTGCTCCCGGCATTGCTGTAATGCAGTTGGCCGGAAGATTGGGCAACCCGGTTGAAATGTTTGTCCATGATGTGCCGCCGTTGGTTGAGCGCATCACTTTGTTGCCCGATGAATAACCGGAAAATGTTACAAGCACTGTGTTCGGATCGTTAGGCGCAACGGCAATTCGGCTGATTGCTGCACTTGCTGTTGGCAATCCTGCTGTAACGTTCGTCCACGATGTACCTCCGTTAATGGTTTTAAATAAACCGGTTGACCGTGCTACATATATTACCTGATTGTTCGACGGAGCAACACGGAAATCAACAATGGTTCCGCTTGGTGTTGTGGGCAGGGCAGTAAGCTGCGTCCACGTAGTTCCCTGGTTGGTTGATTTAAACATGTTGGTATAGCCAACATAAATTGTGTTTGCCGTTGCAGGATCCTGATACCACGGTGTTACCCATGCAGCATTGCCGGAAAGCCCTGATGTGATACTGGTCCAGCTTCCTCCTCCGTTGGTTGATCGCTCAAGCGCACCATTGTAGTATTCGGCATACATTACATTGTTATTGGTGCGGTCAATATAGCAATCCATGCCGTCGCCGCCCATTGTTTCAACATAAGAGGCGCCGTTACGCAGGTTGGTTCCGTTGTCCTGATGACCGGTAATGAACAAGCCTGCATTTGATGCTGAAAGACCAATACGATAAATCTGTGCTATGCACAGGTTATTGCTGATGTCTGACCAGGCACCGCCGCTGTTGGTCGTTTTAAATACCCCGCCATCATTACCAGAAAAATACGTTGTGCCACTGCCGGGCAGAAAGATCAGATCGTGAATATCGGCGTGTACATACGGAGCGCCTGTTCCAGTCCAGTGACCGTTAATGGTCCAGCTTGTTCCGCCGTTTGTGCTTCGCCAGATGTTCACACCGCCTACAATAACTACATCCTGTGCAGTAGGCGATGCCGCAATGGCAAGATCATACCAGCTTTGTCCGCCGGTATCAGCGCCGGTGCTCGACCACCCCAGAAGGTTAGGTGTGCTTGAACGCTGAGTAAAGGTAGTTCCGCTGTCGGTTGAGCGATAAACGCCCAGAAAGCCGCTGTTTGTAGCATTTCCGGCAAGCACATATACATAGGCTGCATTGGCTGCAGTCACAGCAATGGCCATGCGGTTGGTTTGTGTATTGGTTGGCAATCCGCTGGTGATTTGCGTCCAGGTAACACCATTATCGGTTGATTTGAAGAAACGGGTGCCGGTAGCATACACCGTGTTCGGATCACCGGGCTTAAACTCCATGTCTTTAAAGGAGTTTGTTGTTTGAACCTGTGTCCAGCTTGTTCCGCCGTTGGTAGTGCGGTAAATACCGTTGCTTGTGGCGGCAATCAGAATCTGTGAGTTGGTGGGGTGAATGAGCAGCTTGCTCATTGTGCGCCCCTGATTTACTGTCCATGTAAGGCCGGTTGTGTTCCAGGTTGCTCCACCATCGGTCGATTTTAATACACCTATAGAGTAAGTATCTCCCGCATCACCGTCGCCGGTGGCGAGGTACATAATGTTGCTGTTTGTGGGGTCAATAGCCAGATCAGTACAGCCAATTACAGAAAGCTGATCGGTATTGGTGGTCCAGCTTGCGCCGCCATTGGTAGATTTCCACAAACCACCGGCCGGAGCTCCTGCCCAAATGTTGTTTGAGTTGGCCGGATCAAAACGCACAAAGTTGATGCGACCGGCTCCTCCGCCTGTGGGAGCGCCCGTGGGACCTACAAAAGTCCAGGTGCTCGAAAGCGGCGAGGGAAGAGAAGGCCCATTGATGCGGTTGGGCGAATTACCGATCGTGTTGTTAGCACGCGACTGCTGATACTGCTGCATCGCAACAGGGTTGTTGTTCAGATAGTCTTCAAAACGTTCCCAAGTAGTTGAAGGAAGCGAGAGATCGCCCGAAGGATATACGCGCGGTTCCATGTAATAAGCCCAGCGTTTAAACTGCTTGTAACCACCCTTTGTGCTGGGCATGGCTGCGCGCTGCACGTTTGGGTTGCTGAACTTACCCTGATAAGGAGCATTTGCCGTTCGTGCAGCATAAATCTGCTGTTCAATTTGGCCCCAGGTCTGGTAAAAATCAGCATTGACCTGATAAAAGTTTACACTGTTATCGGCCATAGGCTCCTGCCATTGCTGAGCCAGCCCTGAAACCGCAGAAAAGAACAGGAGCGCAAGGGTAATCCTGAATTGCTTCATAATTGGTGTGCGTGTTGAATCGGTTCTATGTTAATTGGTGTTGAGCGAGCATTTGGTTAACAATCTCTTTACACAAGGTGGATGTCCAGATTTCGTTCCCCGAAAAATAGGGGACGTTGCAGACCAGAATCCACAAACAGATCAAAATCGGTTTATACTTGGTTAAAGGATGCAAAACCAGTGGTTAAGTGAAGATTTTGCAGCGTCCATTATACGGAGCACAAGGCGATTAAGCTACGTTTTTCGACAGATTGCGAAAAATTGTCGGCAGACAGTCTGTTTTTATAAGGGGATGTTTTAATGTGGGTTTTTGCACCAGATACCAGCGGCCGCCGAGATAACAGCATTTTGTTGATTACTTCATTTATTAACATCGGGAAACCGGTTAACCTTTTATTAGTTTAGAGCACCATCAAGCATTGTTTTATGCCAAGACCTTCAACGACCTCCCGATCAAAAGCCAAAGTAGCATCAGAGAAAAAGATTTTTGTGCTCGACACCTCTGTTATCATTTATGATCACAATGCTGTCAAAAACTTTGCAGAACACGATGTAGTTGTCCCGATTACCGTTCTTGAAGAACTCGATAATTTTAAAAAGGGGAATGATACCAAGAATTTTGCAGCTCGCGAATTTACCCGCTATGTCGATAAAATTTCGGGGCGAAATACCTTGCAGGATTGGGTAAATATCAATGGTCGCGGACACGGGCTGTTTAAAATTGAAATGGCACAAACAGCAAAAGTTGATGCCGAAAAAGTGTTTGGAGAACGAAAAGCCGATCACCGTATCCTCAATGCAGCGCTGCATTTGTCTGAGAAATATCCCGGAAGAAAAGTTATTCTGGTTACCAAAGACATCAACCTGCGTATCAAAGCAAAGTCGCTCAGTCTTCAAGCTGAAGATTACGAAACCGGGAAAATCAAAGACCTCAGCGAGCTTTACACCGGATTGTCTATGATCGACAAGGCTCCGGTTGCGGCTATCAATGATCTTTACGAAAAAGAAATTACCGCAACCGAACCCGTACTTAAGAAAGAAAAGCCCGTTGCCAATCACTATTACATTCTGCGCAGCGGACAGAAATCGGTGCTGGCTTATTCAAATCCAACAACCGGTTTGCTGGAGCGGGTGCGCAAACAAATTGCCTTTAACATCACCCCCCGCAACGCGGAGCAAACATTTGCCTTAGATGCAATTATGCGTCCCGAAATCCGGCTTGTATCTATTCAGGGAGTTGCCGGCACAGGAAAAACATTGCTTTCGCTTGCCGGAGCACTTGAACAGCGCCGTAATTACCATC
>CALRTD020000450.1:0-4052 GCA_943371015.1 Synechococcus sp. UW140
CGCCCCACCAGGGATCTTCGTTGCTGCAGCTGTTGCGTGTAACTTGACAATCGCTTTGCGATTCGGATGCTGCGTTTGGGGTGTCGGGAATTGAATCGCTGCCGGTGGTGCAATCGTTATCATCGCCCCAGATGTGATAAAGTCCGAGCCAGTGTCCAACTTCATGTGTTGCAGTGCGGCCAAGTGTACTGGGTGCGGTAACTGTGCCAATTGTTCCGAAGGCGGTGTAAGTAATTACAACACCATCTGTAGCAGCAGCATCGCCGGGAAACTGCGCGTAGCCGAGCAAGCCCGGGAATAATTCGCACACCCAGATGTTGAGGTATTGATCGGTTGGCCATGCATTTTTTCCGCCTGTAGAATCAAACTTGGCATCTTCAGTAAACGGATTGAAATAACCGAGAAACTGTCCGCCTTGTGTTGATGTGCGGGTGATTCCGTTGGTAGGATTTCCGTTCGGATCAAAATTGGCGAGGCAGAATTCAATTTCAACATCGGCAGCAAGGGTGTCGAAAATGGCTGGCAGTGAACTGATGTTTGCGTTCAGTGCGCGATAGTCTTCATTAAGCACTGCAATTTGCGACTGGATTTGCTGATCGGTAATGTTTTGTGTGGCATCTTTATACAGTACATGCACAACAACCGGAATGGTAAGAATAGCCGGGTTTCCGCCGCGCATTTGTGCAGCATGGTTCTCGCGCCATTGGCGTGCGGCGGTTTGTGCCTGCAGAATTCCGGCAAGATTTTGCGGGTTGTTTTTGTGCTGCTCATGTACCGGCATTGTGCCGCAGTGTACAGGCTGTTGTGCCCGCAAGCCAGTACAGGCAAGGATCAGCGTAAGCGAAAGTAGAAACTGCTTCATAAGAAGTGGAGTAAATTTTGTTGATCGGGTAAAGATATACCAGATCAGCAGGAAGAGAGGAGGGGATTTTTCCTGAAAATCAGATGGCGCGGCCGGAAGCCCGGCGGGGCAAGGTAAATGAGAAGGTTGAGCCAACGCCTTCGGTACTGCGCACATTAATAGTTTGACCGTGTGCTTCCAGAATGTGCTTGACAATGGCCAGTCCTAAACCCGTTCCGCCCTGATCGCGTGAACGACCTTTGTCAACACGATAAAAGCGTTCAAACAGGCGCGATAAATGTTCGCGTGCAATACCAATTCCGTTATCGGCTACTTCTACAAGCACATGATCGTCCATGTCGTAAAAACGAACTTCGGTTTGGCCGTCTTGTTTACCGTATTTAATAGAATTGGTGGTAAGATTGGTAAGTACCTGACGAATGCGTTGTTTATCGGCAAAGACCCGAACGGGTTTGTAGTTTTCGCGAAATTTGAGTTGGATATTACGGCCGGAGGCTTTCATTTCCTGCGCTTCCATTACTTCGCGCATCAGATCAGCGATATCAAATTCTTCGGGTTCGAGTGTAAGTTCGCCCGACTCGAGTCGTGATATGGCTTCGAGATCGTCGATGATGGTAATCATCCGCTCAACACTTTTTTCGGCGCGCTGAAGGTAATTACGGTTAATATTTTCGTCTTCCAGACCGCCGTCGAGCAGTGTAGTAATGTAGCCCTGAATATTAAAGATGGGTGTTTTGAGTTCGTGCGAAACATTGCCAAGAAATTCGCGGCGATAGGTTTCTAATTTTTTCAGGTCTTCAAGCTCGCTCGAACGGCTTTTCATCCAGTCGGCCACTTCGCGCTGCATTTGCGAGATAAGATCATCGCCGGTAACCGGAATGTTCAGTGGTTCATCGCGCTGCTGTTTTACATTGTACAGCGTTTTGTAGAGTGCACGAATCCTGAAACTGATAAAATCGCGGATGAGGAAAGCGGTAAGCAGATAGCCGACAAGACTTGTAACAGCAAACAGCAGCAGAAGTTTGAGCCCGAACGAGGGTGTATCGCCATAAGCAGCGGCAATAAAAACACCGGCAGCAACAGCACCGCAACTGATTCCGATGCGAATGGCAATGGCGCGGGTGGAGAGCTGCTTCATAAGGTTTGTACGGCTAAGAGCCGGGCAAATATCCGCTATTCATTTCAAATATGCAGAATATGTCTGCCGAGAATTAATAATATAATAAAGAAAACGCCGCTGAGTTTGCGGCGTTTCGATTGTGATTATTGGCGGCGGAAAGGATCAGAATATTTGGGGTGATTGAGTAAAACAGGATCACTCATGGCTCTTAAATAGGCTTCCAGCTGTTGCTTTTCAGTTTCAGTAAGATTAAGCGATTGCACAGGGTACATACTGAAATCAATATTTGGTAAAGAAGCAGGGTTATGCATATTTAAAACACTTACCGGAATATTCCTCAACCGATAAGTAAGCTGAGGATTGTTTACGATACCATGATCATAATGGTCAATAACTTCGCGCAATGTATTGAAACGTCCGTCGTGCATATAAGGTGCTGATTCAGCTACATTGCGAAGAGAAGGAAGTTTGAACACACCTTTTGACTTTTCATCACCGGTAACATAAAACCTGCCTTTGTCTGTGTATTCGTAATTAAGGCCAATATTGAAAAACTCAGAGCCGTCATAGCCTGAAAAGTCATTTCCAACATGACAGGAGTAACATTTGGCTTTCCCTCTAAAAAGCAACTCCCCTTGAAGCTCGTTATAGGTCAGATTGGTTGATTGGAATTGTCCAACACGGGAATTGGATGAACTTAACGTAGTTATAAAATATTCAAGAGCTGTTCTGATTCGGGGAACAGTAATTTCGGGTGTTGAAAATGCATTCTGGAACAGTTGAGGATAATAACTCAATTGAGCCAATTTTTGAGGTAAAAGTTGCACATCAATTGCATGCATTTCGTCTTGGTTCAGTACGGGCATCATTACAGCATCACTCAGTAATTCGGCACGCCCATCCCAGAAGAATGAATTTGCTCCAAAAAAAGGAGTATGAATTAATGTGGATGTATTTCGGGTTGACATTTTGCCCATTAGTCCCCGGCTAAACTGCTGGTTATCACCAAATCCGTATTGCTGTTTGTGGCAGGAACCGCAAGAGGTGGAATTGTTCAGCGATAAATTTTTATCATAAAAAAGAACCCGCCCTAAGATTATAATATTATCAGTTGATCCAAATCCGTAGGAGTACGTCTGAGATAAATCGGGGGTGGCCGTTGCGTTGTTGTGCGCATCTTCATTCAGCTCTTTTTTACAGGCTGTAGTAATTATTACAGCTAATGCTACCATGCCAATAAGTGAGGCAACAATAGCTTTTTGTGGTGAGATTTGAGCCATGTGAATCGGGTTAAAAGCGTATTGCTAAATAAAGTGTAACCGGTAGTGTTATGTTGAAACGTGTTGCTGAGGTAGAGCTAATATCGTTTATCCGTGTTGTTGTTTGACCCTGCCCGAAATCACTATCGGTAGTGCTTTCGGTTTTGAGATTTCCTTTCGAAAAGGTGAAATAAAGCGGAGATTCTGTAAACAGACTTATGCGTTTGTTGATCATAAACTGAAACCCGGCAACAGGTCCTCCGCCGATGCCAAATGTAGAATTATTGACTGTTGTTTGGTTATAGCTGTAAAAGCTTGGTAAATTATCGTTTACGGTTACGGAAAAAGATTTTTCGCGATCTAATGCAGTGATAATATCAAAACCGAAGTAACCTACAAAGCGTTTTTCTATCGGTATCTGGATTTCATATCCGATGCGGATATCGGCAATAGTTTCATTGAAGTAGGTGGGAACAGGGCCGTAAAATTGGTTAGGTGTATTTAATGGTTTTGATTCACCTTTATCGCGGGCAATAGAAGCCCCGATTCCGAAACGAAAGGCTTTTTTGCCGGAAATGTATTTGTAAGTAAGAGTATAGGGCAGTGTAGGCGGGTTGCTGTTGGAAAAAGAAATCAACTGTTTGATCAGCTGTGTGGCATTAATACCTATTTCATGCTTGAAATTTTTCGCATCAGGTGTGTTCTGAGCGACAAGCGAAACAGGCAGCAAAAGAAGAAAAAGAAGTTTTTTGAGCATATTATTAGGAGAATAGGAGTTATTTATCGTCTTTCAGACGTTAAATTAAGTAAA
>CALRTD020000451.1:0-4046 GCA_943371015.1 Synechococcus sp. UW140
AGATGTTAGCGAGCGTAGCGAGCAATGCCGAGTGAGGAAAGATGTTAGCAAGCGCAGCGAGCAATGCTGAGTGAGGAAAGATGTTAGCGAGCGCAGCGAGCAATGCCAAGTGAGGAAAAATGTTAGCGAACGAAGTGAGCAATGCCGACTGAGGAAAAATACTCTCGAGCGCAGCGAGCAATCCCCCCAAAAAATCAACAAACAAAAACAAAAAAGACACCCCACCTATCAAAAAAGGCAGAATGTCTTTCCCGCAAAAAAAAACAGCTACTTACGAACGCACAAAGCTTCCCGAAATAGAATTCACCACTCCGCCCGCTGCTGCAAACGAAATACTGATGTTCGTATTCGCAAATGTCTGGAAGTTGGTAGATGCGCCTGTGCCCGCAACAATCACGGTTGGGTTAGAGTTCGATCCCTGAAAGAAGAAAACAGCATTCGGAGTCATGGTAGAAGTATTCCATACGCCGGAAATATTCCACTTTGTTCCGTTCACAGTCAGGGTTCCTGTAATAGACCCTGTGCTGTCGTCAGCATTAGAGATTACGAGTGTGGCGTTAAGCGCACTGTTGGTGTAAGTTCCTACGATAGGACTCATGGTGTAGAGGTGTTAAGTTAAACGTATTGATGGATTGGAATTTACTGATTGAAGAAACCTGCAGGCGATGGGCCTGAACGGTTTGCGGCTGAGACTAGAGATCGCCGGTGCCCACTACAACAACGCCGTCGCCGTCGTATTTTACACTCAGTTGTACCAGCATACGGGGTGTTGTGGGCGATGGTATCGGCCTGAAAACCGGACCACCGGTAAAACCATGTACACACAGGCTGAATTGATTGCCGCTGCTCTCGGATACAAACATCAGTTCTGCCTGACGCGGACGAATAGTGCCGGCTGAGAGCTGAACGGTGAAGTGTAAAACCTCTGATTCGTTCAGCGTTATCGGAAACATCGATGTTTCAGCATTGGCCGGAAGCATCACGGTCAAATCACCCATTCCGCGGGTGAAGCAGATAGAGATATCCTGCGTGCCGATATTTTTTACTGATTGGATGGTGATTTGTGTGTTACTCATGACGTGCTGTGTTTTTGGTAATTGACAGAGCAAAAATGAACGGTTTTCAGGGAGAGGGAAAACAAAAATCAATTCATAGTGTAACAAACCAATTTTAGTTATATTGATATAAATTGCTGATAAATAGTATATTGGTGTATTATTAATTGTACAATCCAGTAAAAGGCCGACATTGAAAAATGATTTTCATCTCGTTCAGTCGCTCACGGTAGCTGAGAAACGGTTTATTACGCTTGTCGGACAGGCGCTGGCCGGCAGCAAAGGGAGTAAAGCGTTGAGTTTATTCCGATTGCTGAATAAAATGAAAGTATTCAGTAAAGCGGAGTTCCGCAGTCAATCGGAGCTGGAGAATATTCAGCCCGCTTTATCCACGCACAGGCAACGCATGCGGCAGCATATCTTCAGCTGTTTGCAGCAACTGGGCAGCGATAAAAGTTTGCAGGGGCGTTTGTCGCTGCTGATAACGGAAACTGAAACGCTTTTCGGGCGTATGCAGGCCGGAGAAGCGCTGCGGGCTGCCGAAAGAGGGATGTTGCTGGCTGAGCGCTACGGACGCTACACGGTTGCTCTTGAATTTACAGAGTGGCAACGCCGTATTTTACTCACCGTTTTTCCGGCCGATGCACGGCAGAAACTGGAACAACTGCATGAGAAAACAGCGCAGTTTACAGCCCTTGCCGCAAAACAGCAGAAATTTTCTTGCTGGGGCGAACAGCTGATCTGCGAAAGACGTTTGGGTACATCGCGACGAATAGACAGGTACAAAGAGCAGTTGCAGGAGATTGAACAGTACCTGAAACAATTGCCCGAGCCGCAACCTGATTTGCTTACCGAAAGTTTGTACTGCGATGTGCAGGGACTATTTTACCTCGCCACGCAAAAAGGAGAGCAGGCGCTGGAGGTATATACTCAAATTATAAAGAAGTGGAATGCAGATGCAGAGTGGAGAGAAGTCTATCCCGATCTTTATCTCTCGCTGTTCAAAAACTTTCAGCTCTCGGTTTTCTGGGGTACAGTGAGCCGCGAACGTATTGAATCGTACCTGAAACTATTGCCGCATCCTGAAGATCTGCATCCCAGAAACCGCCTCGAATTTGAACGCATCCGGAACGGGCATCTGATTACGCTGGGCTTAAATACCGGGAAGTTTGAACTGGTCTTTCAGCAAATTCCGCTGATTACAGCGTGGCTCGAGAATAACCGCAACCAGTTGCCGGCGGCTTCGCAGCTGGCTTTCCGTTATAACATCTGCATTAGTTTTTTCCTGAGCGGAAATTACCGCGAAGCTTACCGGCAGTTGCAGCCTATTTTGCAGCATACCGGCAAAGGCAACAGAGATGATATTCTCGAATTTTCGAAAGTGCTGCAGGCTATTTTACTGTATCAGTTCGGAGATCATGACCTGAACGAGTATCTGCTGCGTTCGGCACGAAGTTTTTTTAAACGGAATCAGCGCCAGTGGGCATTTGAAGAAGCTGTGCTGCGCTATCTGAATTTATCCATTTCGGTTGGACACAGTTTGCAGGTCGAAAACCTGGGTGCCGAACTGGCCGGAAAACTCGAGCGCTTTGCCGCCGAATCTTCGGGGCCGTATCCGCTGCTTGGACTTACCGAAGTGCAGTGCTGGCTCGAAAGCAGCCGAACCGGAAAGCCAATTCACGAAGTGTTTCTCAGTAAATTGGTAAAAGAAGAAGAATAGCAGCAACAAAAAACACCGGCACTGTTAACCAGCACCGGTGTTTTATACAGTCAAAGTGCGAATTACAAACTGTTCAGCGTAGCCATGATGTTCTCAAAATTCGGCTGTTCGCCTGCATTTTCAAGAACTTCGGCATAACGTACAACTCCGTCTTTATCAATTACGAAAGCAGCGCGTTTTGAAACACCTTTCAGACCAAGTACGAAATCAGCGTAGATTGAACCATAAGCGGTGCTGACTTCTTTGTTAAAATCAGAAAGCAGATCGAAATTCAGTTTCTGATCTTCTTTGAATTTTGCAAGTGTGAACGGCGAATCAACACTGATGCCGAACACCTTAGCGTTCACCGTATTGTAAGCAGCAATAGTATCGCGCACAGAACAAAGTTCGGCAGTGCAAACGCTGGTAAAGGCCATCGGAAAAAACAAAAGCAGCACAGGCTGACCTTTGTGTGCCGAAAGACTTACTTCCTGTTTGTCGGAATTAACGAGTTTGAAATCGGGAGCGGTTTGTCCGGTTGTAATACTCATAATGATTTATGTTTTATGGTGTGTGAATACAGGTGCAAAGATCGATAAAACAACAGATGAATGAACAAGTTGTTCGCCAGAATTTGTAATCCATTTTTGTTGGCATCACATTCCGAAATAAAATTCTGACATATCATACAGATTGCCAGTGCCTCAAGGCTATTACAGCTACATTTTTGCAGTAACCGGGTAGCTTGCGGATTTACTGATCCGATAAATCTCTTTACTTTGTAGAGGTATGCAGTTGGCATTTTTTCCTTTCTTTCTCAGTTTCCGCTGGCAGGATGTGCTGGATATTATACTGGTAGCATTGCTGTGTTATCAGCTTTACCGGTTGGTGCGTGGTACTGCGGCGCTCAATATTTTTATCGGAATTGCCATATTTTACGCCATTTTCAGGCTGGTACGCTTGCTTGATTTAGAGTTGTTCAGCAGTATTCTCGGGAAATTTATTGATGTAGGGGTAATTGCATTGCTCATTGTGTTTCAGCAGGAGCTGCGCCGTTTCTTTTTGTTTATCGGCACCAGCAATGTGTTCCGACAGCCGCAGTGGCGCAAAGCCTTGTTCAGCTGGCGCGATGAGCAAACCGAAGGCACGCTGGACATAAACGCTGTAGTAAAAGCCTGCCGGAATATGTCGGCATCGCGCACCGGAGCCATTCTGGTATTTGCCCGCAGCAGCGATCTTAAATTCTACACCAACACCGGCGACCCGATTGAGGCGCAGGTTTCGGTGCGGAT
>CALRTD020000452.1:0-4032 GCA_943371015.1 Synechococcus sp. UW140
GAAAGTATCTGATGAACGGGAAGACGGATTAAACTGAAAGGTGAGGTGAATATCATCAAGCGCCCTGACAATTTCGTCTTCTACAAATGCTCCGTCTTTAATAATACCGTGCTGCAAACAATAAAGTGTAATAGCACGATACATTGCACCCGAATCAACGTAATTGTAGCCCAGTTTAGCTGCAAGAGCACGGGCTATCGTGCTTTTTCCGCACGATGAATATCCGTCGATAGCTATAGTGATGCGTTTCATAAATTCCGGCGCTGCAAGTTTACCAATTCCGGGGCGGTTTGCAAAGTGTGATATTAATATGTTTACTTATGGATTTGAATTATATTAGGCATCATACATGCAATTAAACATCACTCTTTAAAACAACTTTAGGTATGAGTCACAGCAATCAATTTGGAGAACGCTCTTCATCAACCCCCTACATTAAAACAGAAAACACCATGCCCGGCATTGTGTCGCTGCTGTTTTACAAACCATCAACCGGAAAAGCACTTTCCAATTTAGCCGAAACTCTTTTACTCGGTCCTTCTACTCTCAGCAGTGCAGACCGCGAACTGATTGCATCTTATGTATCATGGCTCAATAAATGTGATTTCTGCCATACTTCCCACTCTGCTGCTGCCATTTGCCACAACCCATCAACAGCCGGATTTATTGAAGCCTATAAGCAAGATATTAACAGCATGCAGGTTTCTGAAAAGTTAAAGTCATTGCTGAATATTGCCGGAAAAGTGCAGAAAAGCGGCCGGGAGGTGCAACCCGATGATATTGCTGCTGCCCGTAAAACAGGTGCAACAGACGAAGAAATACATGATGCCATTCTTATTGCTTCGGCGTTCTGTATGTTTAACCGATATGTTGATGGTTTGAATACTCCATTACCTGAAAGTCGTGATGAATACAAGGAAATGGGTGAGCGAATGCGTAAAGGATATAGCCTTCCGCCTTTTTTCATCCGCTGGATTATCAGAAGAAGTGAACGAAAAAAAGTGCTGGCTGCACAAAAAAATTAAAAAGAAAAGGCAACCTGCGGGTTGCCTTTTCTTTTATACCTGTATCATTTATCTGAACAGTTGAAGAATGCGCTTTAAACCTTTTAGCTGAATCAGAAATGTATAAACTGTGCATCCTACACAGTAACCTGCAAAGCCTTCGAGAGCCGCACAGGCAATCAAAATTCCGCTGCTAACTGCTGTAAGCACATATAAATCGGTGAGCAGAAATCCACCGATTGCAAGACTGATTACCATACCCAATCCTGCGGCAAAACGTTTTGGTGCTGCATTAATTTGCCGCGGAGAGATGAGTAAAATATTGGCTGTTACCGCAGCAATTAACCGAAGTAAACTGTACTGCTGTAAACCAAACGAACGCAGACCAAAATCAACTGCCAAAAAAAACATTATCCATGGCGAAACTGTAAATATCGATACTACAGTAATCAGAATGACTTGAATTGAAATGATGCGTACAACTCGTTCGTTTACGGTCTGTGCATTGTGCGGACAATATACTGCGGATGAATTCATATCGTGAATTTGATGGGCAAATATATATAAATCCTATTATTATTATAGGGATTATAAAAATAAAAACGTATTTATCTTGTTACCAGCTATTTATTATGATTTTCGGGAAAGAATGGCTACAGTAAGTCGGGCAAAACAAATACGATTCCCGTCTTCATTGGTAATGTCGATACTCCAGACATGGGTAGTTTTTCCGAGATGCAGCGGAGTGGCTTTACCCAATACCGTTCCAGACGAAATGCTTCGTATGTGATTGGCATTAACATCTAAACCTGCACAATGAAATTTATCGGTATCAATAACCATTGAAGAGGCAAGGCTTCCCAGTGATTCGGCAAGTACAACAGAAGCTCCGCCGTGCAGGATGCCTGCGGGCTGATGTGTACGCTGATCGACAGGCATTTCAGCGCATAAATAATCGGCTCCGATTTCGGTGATTCGGATGCCTAGCACATCATGAATTGTGTTTTTGCAAATTGCTTCGAGTTCTTCGAGCGTGTAGTTCCGATTCCAGATCATTCTACTTTTGCTTTGCGGCCTGCATTGTATTTTGCAAAAGTCCGGTAATAGTCATTGGTCCGACGCCGCCGGGAACGGGAGTAATCCAGCTGCATTTGGGTGCAACAGCATCAAAATCAACATCGCCGTGCAGACGGAAGCCGCTTTTTGTTTCAGGCGCCGGAACCCGTGTTGTACCTACATCAATAACTACTGCACCTTCTTTCACCATATCAGCTTTCAGGAAATGCGGCTGTCCGAGTGCAACAACAATAATATCGGCAGTGCGGGTTACTTCAGCAAGATTACGTGTGCGGCTGTGGCAGAGCGTTACCGTGCAATTACCGGGTTCTGCATTTCGCGCGAGGAGCATACTGGCAGGTGATCCTACAATATGACTGCGGCCAATGACAACACAATGCAAGCCTGCAGTTTTTATGCCGCAGCGTTCCAGCAACTGCAAAATTCCGTAAGGCGTTGCGGGCAAAAAGCACGGTAAATTCAGCGCCATCCGGCCAACATTTACCGGATGAAATCCGTCAACATCTTTGGCCGGATCTATAGCTTCTATCACTTTCTGCGTGTTGATGTGTTTGGGCAACGGAAGCTGCACAATAAAACCGTCGATCTCAGGATTTGAGTTAAGCAGTTGTACCTGTTCCAGCAATGCTGATTCGGTAACTGTCTCTTCGAGGCGAATAAGTGTTGAGCGGTATCCGATGCGTTCGCAGGCGGCAACTTTAGCATTTACATACGTTACGCTTCCGCCGTCGTTCCCGACAAGAATAGCTGCAAGATGAGGTCTGTGCTCATTGGCTGCAACACGGCGCTGCACTTCCTGAGCAAGTTCGTTTTGAATGGTAAGTGCTATCTGCTTGCCGTCGATCAGTTGCATAGTTGCCGTGAAAGTTGATTTGGAGTGCAAAGATCAGAAATATGCTGCTAAGCGAACTGCAGCATGATGCGGAGTTTTACCTTTTTTCCAACAGCACCGCTTCCGGTACAATAACTTATTAAATCAGTGTTAATCTGAACCTGTATATTGTACCCAAACTCTCAAAGCCTGTTTACTTTGCAAAAAACAACAACCCGCTAATGGATTTACCCGATTTTGCCTCCTCAGGTGTTTGGATCAGTTTACTTACACTCACTTTTTTAGAAATTGTACTTGGTGTCGATAACATTATTTTCATTTCTATTGTTACCGACAAACTCCCCGAAAACAAGCAACGAAGAGCCCGCAATCTGGGACTTTCTCTTGCGCTCATCATGCGGATCATGCTGCTGTTTGCCATAACCTGGATGCTGCAGTTAAAAGAGCCCGTATTTACATTACCATTTATGGATGAGCCATCAACACCCGGAAAGCCCATTGGTATAAGCTGGAAAGATTTGATTCTGATTGCCGGGGGGCTTTTTCTGCTGGCCAAAAGCACACTTGAGATTCACCATAAATTAGAAAAAGCAAAAACACCGGCTGCTCAGCGCAAGCATTCAACGTTTACTGCGGTTATTGTTCAGGTAGTTTTGGTTGATATGGTTTTCAGTGTCGATAGTATATTAACGGCTATCGGTTTGGTTGAAAGTGTGGTGATTATGATTATTGCGGTAGTAGCCAGCATGGCCGTAATGATTGCCTTTGCAGGTGCAATAACCCGTTTCATCAATAAGCATCCTGCAATGCAGATTCTGGCACTTGCATTTTTAGTAGCTATCGGGTTTGTACTCATCGCCAACGGATTCCACCAGCCCATAAACAAAGGCTATATCTACAGCGGAATGGCGTTTGCGCTGGTTGTTGAAATGATTAATATCAGAATGCGCAGAAATACACAAAACATACAACTCAATACGGATGGAGTGGATATTGAAAAGTGAAAAGTGTAGAGTGTAGAGTGGAAAGTAAAGAGTGTAAAATGAAAAGTGCAGCTATAGCTGCAAGATAACTTCAGCATACTGAAACAAAAAACGAGAGGCTGTCTTTAGAAGACAG
>CALRTD020000453.1:0-4006 GCA_943371015.1 Synechococcus sp. UW140
CCATCGTTGCTCAGGTGCGATGAAACTTCGCGGCGCCAGGTTTTATAGTAAAATGTATTGTAATCTTTCACGAACTCGTGTTCGCTGTACCAGCTTTTGTACAAGCTGTCAACAACAAAAACATTCGGATTATTGCTGTACATGGTCTGCGCCCAAAGCGGCAGCGTTTGAATAACTGCGGGCGATGGTTTGCTGAGCTGTTGTGCAGATGCGCACAAGGTCAGAGCAATTGACAGCGCAAGTAAAATTTTTTTCATGATTGTTGTGTTGAGCAAGCTTTATTAAAAGCTCAGAATCAAGCAACAATATAGATCAATAATTCGATTTAGCTGCTTGCCAGCCTGTTAATTTTCAGGTATGTTTTTTCGAGATGTGATTGTAAAAAAATCTGTTTTGAAGAAACGGTTTTATGAGTGTCTGTTTTCTGCATCAGTTACAATTAAAATGTGTTTAATAAATACACATTTTCAAGGTTAATTAACTCAACAGAGCAGGTAAAAACGTTGTAACTTTATACAGCAAAAAAACTGTACTTATGGAAACTTTAGATTTAGATCAACTTCGGTTCCCGGTTGGCAAGTATTCGCCACCTGAAGTAATCAACCACAGCATTATTCAGGAGTGGAAATACGAAATTGCTCAGTTTCCGAGGCGCATTCAGGAAGTAACTACAACGCTCGAGCTTCATCAGCTTGCATGGCGTTACCGTCCCGGGGGGTGGAGCATCCGGCAAGTTATTCATCATTGTGCCGACAGCCACATGAATGCCTATATCCGCACCAAGTTATTGCTTACCGAAGATAACCCAACCGTAAAGCCCTACATGGAAGCCCTTTGGGCCGAACTTCCCGATACACTGGAGGCTCCGGTTGAGTGGTCGGTGATGCTGCTTGATGGTGTACACCGCAGGTGGAGTTTGCTGCTCAACAATATTTCGGATGCAGACTGGGCACGCACTTATGTGCATCCGCAGTATGAAAAAGTATATCGGTTAGATGTTGTACTTGGTCTTTATGCCTGGCATTGCCGTCACCATCTTGCACATATACGCGAAGCCATTAAGGCCGGCGGAGCATACTAATCGATATTCGCAGAATATCGACCAGTATCGTAAGCCGGAAGCAACTGCTTAGTCACGATTCTCGGCGAGGCGTTTTCTGATTCTGCTCAGCGATTCGGGCTTTACGCCAATGTAACTGGCAATGTGATATTGCGATACACGCTGCAAAAGATCAGGTCTCGTTTTTTGCAAATTCAGGTAGCGTTGTTCAGGTGTCTGCGTTATGAATGCGCTCAGCATTTTCTGGTAGTCAAAAAGTACATCCTGCACAATGGCCCGCGCAATAGACTCGAACCGCGGGAATTTCTCAAAAATCAGTAGCGCACTTTCTTCATTGCCTACTGATACAACAGTGTCTTCGCAACAAACAAGATAATCGGCAGAGGGTTCGTTATCTTTCAAATCACCTGTCGAAATAATCCATTGTTCTTCGGTGTAGAAATTGGTAGTTATTTCGTTCCCGTCCACAATTTTATATTGCCTTACACATCCCTGCAGAACAAAGTAAGTGTCTTTCATCAATTGACCTTCACGAACCAGGAAATCGTCTTTAGAAAAGTATTTAATCGTCATGCTGTCATGAATCGCTTTTATTTCCGATTCGTTGAGCGGACTGTATTTAGCAAAATGATTACTGAACTTTTCTTTCATGCGCGGTTACAGTCAATGTAAGACATACTCAAAGATAAATGTCTTTGTTTGATTGCTGCATGTGCTGGTTTACGGATTAGATTTATTGTTGAGTTCCTCACAAAAAAAAGAGTTCAGCAACTATTCTGCTGAACTCTTTTCTATGGTTGAATAGCATCAAATTGATTTTACCCGCATCATTTTTGTGCTGAGCGTGCCAGAATCTTTTCTTACTCTGATAATGTATTCGCCAACAGCAAGACGTTCGAGTTCAACCGGAACATTGTGCATACCTCCTGCAAGATTGCCCTCTATAAGCACCTGAACCAACCGGCCGCTGAGGTCAATAAGTTCTACGCGTACCCATTCTGTGAGGCAATCGAAACGTATGGTGGCATAGTTGGCACATGGATTCGGATAAACAAGCACCACAGCCTCGCCGCTTTCATTGATTGTGGTCTCGCGGCATTTGTTCATCAGCGGATAAAATGTAACCTGATGCTCAAACATGCTTTGGATCTCATTCGTATCTACTTCAAACCAGTCTTTGAGCACCGATGCATAAACATCACGAAAATCAACTTGCATTGGTAATCCGGCTTGATCAACAATTTGATCTGAAATGGTTGGGTTGTTGCCAAACACCGGTGTGCTTAAGCAATTGCCAAATAAGAAGAGTGGTGCGGCATCGCCGTGGTCGGTACCCAAACTGTAGTTAGATGCAATCTGCCGGCCAAATTCGGAGAACGTCATTCCGGCTACTTTATCATCAAGACCAAGCAAGCGGATGTCGTCCATAAATGCATAGACAGCATCCGAAAGTGTTTTGAGCAGCGTGGCATGATCGCCGGTCTTCACATCGGTTTCCTCAACTTGTGAATCGTGTGTATCAAAACCATCAATGTTAACGATATACACTTTCGTTTTCAGTCCGCCCGAAATCATTTGAGCAATGTAGCGGAGCTGAACAGCAAGCTGATTATTCGGATCGTAAAGATTGCTGAGTGTATTTCCGGCTGTTGCAGCAGCTAAAATCTGATCGCCGTAGGCATTGGTCTGGTCAATAAGTGTGGCCAGAAATTCCATGTGCGAACCATAGTAAGTTCCGTCGTTGATGATTCCGGTTGGATCCAGATCATACGTTTCAAACGGGTCGGTAATGGCGTGAGAGAAGTTGGCCATCAATCCCTGGCAGGTTGATGAAACTTCGTAACCCATTGTAATCGCAAACGGATCGGGCTGATCGGCATTCGGGTATGCACTTGGGAATCCCGGGAAATTAGCATCAAAATGCCGTCCCATCCAGCCTGTAGTTGCACTTGCATCCAACATGCCGGTTGACCAAATATCCATCGACCGGAAGTGCGACCGGTTTTGCTGCGGATAACCTACATTCTGCACAATGCCCATTCGGCCTGTGTTGTAGAGATTTTCCATTCCGCCCATTACGGGGTGCAGCGCAAGGGTATCGGTAATTTTGTGGAGTGAGTTTTGCGGGAGCAATAAGTTCGGGCGCTGAATAGCCAGATTCGCATACTGATCGAGCGGAATGAGGGTGTTCAGTCCATCGTTGCCGCCGTTCAATCGAATCAGTACCAATACACGATCTTCGGCATTTACGGATGTGGTAAACAATGGCTGCGAAACCGGCTGCAGTTTCATGCCCTGCATCACCGACGGAAGTGCCAGCGATCCTACTGAAACCATCCGGAGAAATTCACTGCGTTTCATGTTCATGGCGTGTGAGGTATCAGATGGTTTGGAATTGCGGGAATTTGAAAAGACGCATCAGCATGAATGCTATTTGCCGGCGAACAGGATCTGTATAAACCGGATCACCAATGTTTGCCAGATAATCGTTGTACTGAATGGTCCACTCAAAATCTGGAAGACCGTTGCAAAGAATAGTTTTCAGTACAAGTTTATCGAGCTGACTTACCGGTTTCGGACAAAAAACAATGCACGAATTTTCTACCACCTGCACCGGATCTGATGGCGCAGGAAGATGATTGAGATAGTTGAGCACATCAACACCAAACGGATTTCCGTTAATCATAAATCCACCCCACGCCGTTTGCCAGGCAGCAACATCAAACCGGAGTTTCAGGTTGCTGGAACTTACCCAAAGTCGTGAGAAGGAAGGTGCCTGATAATAGGCCGGCCAGCCACCAACGTTTGGCGGCGAGAGATAATCTTGCCCGGCGGTTCCCGCAACCCAGAAAATATTTAAATAGATTTCGTAGTTCGTAGCAAGATCATAAGCCGGGACTGATTCGGTTGCATTGTACATGCCCAGAAACATCTCAATAGGGCTGC
>CALRTD020000454.1:0-4005 GCA_943371015.1 Synechococcus sp. UW140
CAGGAACTTGGATTTTATCCGACAATATCTCCATCTCTATTGATATTACTGCACTTTCTCCGGGGATTTATATGCTCCGACTCAATAACAGTACGCAAAAACTTATTGTTCAACCTGCGCAGTAATTGTGTCTGATGTCTGTTTATTTATAGTTGCAGTTAAATTCAACTTCAAACCAATAAGTCTAATAAGGAGAGAGGCTGCCCTGCAGGACAGCCTCTCTCTTTATTCTTAGGCTCAAGGCACATACTTAAACATCTTGCCCCAGTATCTTGCTGAACCGCCCAACTGCTCTTCAATGCGCAGCAACTGATTGTATTTTGCAATCCTGTCTGAACGCGATGCTGAGCCGGTTTTGATTTGTCCGCAACTCAGTGCCACCGCCAGATCAGCAATCGTGGTATCTTCAGTTTCGCCCGAACGGTGACTCATCACACTTGTATAGGCGTGTGTGTGTGCCATCTGCACAGCATCAATTGTTTCGGTGAGCGAACCGATCTGGTTCACTTTTACCAGAATGGAGTTGGCAACACCGTTTACAATGCCTTCGGCCAAACGATCTGTGTTGGTAACAAAAAGATCATCGCCAACCAGCTGAACCTGTTCACCGAGATGCGCTGTGAGGTTGCTCCAGCCGTTCCAGTCATCTTCTGCCAAACCGTCTTCGATAGAAAGGATCGGATATTTGTTGCACCACTCGGCCCAGAATTCAACCATTTCTTCGCTGCTCAGTTCGCGCTTGTCTGACTTTTTGAAGATGTATTTTCCGGATTTCGCATCATAAAATTCTGTGGCTGCAGCATCCATGGCAATGAAAATATCTTCGCCGGGTTTGTAGCCGGCCGATTCGATAGCGCGGAGCACATACTCAATGGCTTCAACATTGCTGCTGATGTTAGGTGCAAAACCACCTTCATCGCCAACGTTGGTTGAAAGGCCTTTGTCTTTCAGTACTTTTTTGAGGTGATGAAAAACCTCTGTACCCATGCGCAGCGCATCACTGAATACTTCGGCGCCAACAGGCATAATCATAAACTCCTGAAAGTCGATGCCGTTATCAGCATGTGCGCCTCCGTTGAGGATATTCATCATCGGAATAGGCAGCAGCATTGAGTTTACACCGCCCACGTAGCGGTAAAGCGGCTGATTGGCTTCGGCGGCTGCCGCTTTGGCAACGGCCAGCGATACACCAAGAATTGCATTGGCTCCAAGGTTTGCCTTGTTGGGTGTACCGTCGAGCTGAATCATTTTCGCATCAATCGCAGCCTGATCGAAAATGTACATGCCGTTCAGTTCTTCGCGGATTGTAGTGTTTACATTGTTCACCGCTTTCAGCACGCCTTTGCCCAGGAACATCTTGGCATCACCGTCACGAAGCTCAACGGCTTCGTGAGCTCCGGTTGAGGCGCCCGAAGGAACTGCTGCACGGCCCAATGTGCCGTTGTTGGTAATTACATCCACCTCGATGGTGGGATTGCCGCGAGAATCGAGAATCTGGCGAGCCTGTACAGAAGCGATGAAACTCATGTGTGTGAATAATGTATTGAAACTATTGTTTTTATTAAACTGTTTACTGATTGATCTTTACAAAAACTCAGCGTTTTCTTTGTTCCGATAAATCAGTAAAACTATTTTGTCCAAACTGTTTTTACGTAAACAGCACTTTCAAACGATTGTCCGTTAATAGTGTTATTTCCGCTGATGCCGCCGAGAAAACCAAGACTCTTGCAATCACTGTCGATAACCTCCGAAGTTAAATCAGCTCCGCAGTTTCCGGGATTGAAAACATACACTGTTTTGCCTTGATAGGTGTATTCTTTTACATCGGCTCCTGCATCACAGGCATCATCTTCAAACCTGTGAATCTTCGATTTCACGCACCGCGGCGTTCCGCGTTCAATATCCGATCTGTTGCATGCACCCAGCAGGAACAAAAAGAAAACAGCAATCAATACTTGATTTTTCATGACTTTAGTTTTCTTGATGACGTTGTTGGATAGCATTCGTTGCCGGATCTGAATTAAGCGTGCGCGGGAGTTTTCACGGCATTCATGTTCTCTACAAACTGATCGAACAGGTAGCGCGCATCAAGCGGCCCGGGCGATGCTTCGGGATGATATTGTACCGAAAACACACTGCGGGTGCGGTGACGCAAACCTTCAATGGTATTGTCGTTGAGATTGATGTGTGTGATTTCGATATCCGGATTATTGGCTACATCTTCAGCACTTACTGCAAAGCCGTGGTTCTGTGATGTAACTTCTGATTTTCCGGTAATCAGGTTTTTAACCGGGTGGTTAATGCCGCGATGACCATTGTGCATTTTGTAGGTGCTTAATCCCTGTGCCAATGCAATCAGCTGGTGACCAAGGCAGATACCAAACACGGGGGTGCCGCTTTCGATCAGTGCTTTTACGGTTTTGATTTCGTTGGTCATTACCGAAGGATCTCCGGGCCCATTCGAAAGCATGTAACCATCGGCTCCCCAGGCCATAATTTCGGCTGGTGGTGTTTGCATCGGGAACACTTTCACAAAGCAGCCGCGCTCGGTTAAGCAACGAACGATATTGGTTTTCACGCCAAAATCGACCAGGGCTACTTTCAGCGGAGCATCGGGGCTGCCGGCAGTATAAGCTTCATGCGTGGTTACTTTCGATGAAAGCTCAAGGCCGTCCATAGAAGGTACTTTGCTGAGTTCGGCTTTGAGGCTTTCCACATCAAGGTTGCTGCTGGATATGATCGCATTCATAGCGCCGCGCTGGCGGATGTGGCGCACAATGGCGCGTGTATCTACTTCGCAGATACCTACAATGCCTTGCTCTACAAAGTAATCGCGGATAGATTTGTTTGCTGCCGTGCGTGAATAGACCTCAGAAAACTTCTTGCACACGAGTCCAGAAATTTTTATCGAGTTCGACTCTACCTCGTCATTATGAATGCCGTAGTTGCCAATGTGTACACTGGCAGCAGTGAGGATTTGGCCGTAGTACGATGGATCAGTAAAAATTTCCTGATAGCCGGTCATACCGGTGTTAAAGCAAATTTCGCCGGTAGTTGTTCCGATGGCTCCTGCGGCTTTTCCATGAAACACGGTTCCGTCTTGGAGTACAAGCACTGCGGGAGGCAGAGCAGTGTATTTGAGGCGGTGTGATTTAGTTTCTTCCACGAGTTCGTTTTTGTTTTATAAAAAAACGGGATCAGGCAAAATTACCCGATCCCGTTTTTATGTTGAAATCAACTTGCTGACAACTTATTCACCTGCGTTTTCAGTTGTGTTTTCGGTGGTGCCTTCGGCTTTCTTGGTAGCCTTGCCACGACCGCGGCGAGTTGTTTTGGCTTTTTTGCCTTCAGATTTACTGTTGAGCATGAGTTCGTTGTAATCAACGAGCTCAATCAGGCACATATCAGCGCTGTCGCCACGACGGCGTGCAGCGGGGCTCGGATTTACCGAGAGGCTGTATCTGATAATGCGGGTGTAACCGCCGGCGCGTGTGGCTACTTTCGGACCTACTTCTTTGAAGAGTTCAGTAACAGCTTCTTTGCTCTGCAAGTAGCTGAATACCATGCGGCGGTTGTGCTGGCTGTCGTCTTTCGAGCGGGTGATCAGCGGCTCCACGTATCCGCGGAGTGCTTTAGCCTTTGCAAGCGTGGTGTTGATCCGCTTGTGGAGGATCAGCGAACTTGCGAGGTTCGACATCAGGGCGGCGCGGTGGCCATCCTTACGACCCAAGTGGTTATTTTTATTACCGTGTCTCATGATCGGTTATTCGTAATTGGGTTTAGCATCCGGTATGCCCCGATGACTCGGGAGTTGCGGAGTACCAAACTGGAATTAGTCTTTATCGAGTTTGTACTTCACCACGTTCATACCGAAGTGCAGACCTTTGCTGGCTACGAGTTCTTCGAGTTCGGTGAGTGATTTCTTACCGAAGTTACGGAACTTCAGAAGATCGTTTTTGTTGAATGATACGAGATCACCGAGTGTTTCCACATCAGCTGCTTTGA